>NZ_JBFJTF010000010.1:0-26999 GCF_041625615.1 Immundisolibacter sp.
CCAGCGCTCGGCCAGGTACAGCGCCGACGGCCGGCCGACGTAATCACGCAGATCCTGCGCCAGCTCGGCCTGGAACGCCGGATCGTCCTGTGCCTGTTGGTAGGCGGCCTCGAGCTCGCGCAGCGGCTGCATCAGCGTCTCGGCCACGAAGCGCCCACCGTAACGGCCGAAGTAGCCGTGCGTGTCCGGCAATGCCGCGCCGGCCTGCCTGCTGTCAGCCATGGTCTGCGTCCACTTGTCTTACTGCCTGCATGAAAGCTCCTATGCGCGCCGCATCCTTGATGCCGGGCGCCGCCTCGACACCACTGCTGACGTCCACCGCCCACGGCCGCAGCCGCGCCACGGCCTGTGCCACGTTGCCGGCATTGAGTCCGCCGGCCAGCAGCAACGGCCGCGGCAACGCGGCCGGTACCGCCGCCCAGTCGAACACCTGGCCGCTGCCGCCGGGCACACCGGGCACGAAGGCGTCCAGCAACAGGCCCGCCGCGTCCTCATAGGGCGCGGCCGCCTGCGCCACATCCACACCCGGGCGCACGTGCACGGCCTTCAGGTACCGTCGTCCGTGGCGCCGGCACGCGTGCGCCGGCTCGTTGCCGTGGAACTGCAACACGTCCAGCGGCACCTCGCGCAGCACCGCATCAATGGTCTGAGCGGCGGCATCCACGAACAAACCGACCACGCAGACCAGCGGCGGCAGCGCGGCGACGATGGCGCGCGCCTGCTCGACACTGACGTAGCGGGGACTTGCCGGATGAAAGACAAGGCCAATGGCATGCGCGCCGGCAGCGGCCGCGGCCTGACCGTCCTGCGGCCGGGTGATGCCGCAAATTTTAACGCGGGTCGGCATGGAGCTTCAGAATGGCCACAGTGGCGCCGGCGCAGTGACACCGAAACGGGATGGATACTGTACCGCCGCCAGATACAAACCTCCGGCCGGGGCGGTACGCGCCGCGCGCGTCCGATCACGCGCGGCCAGCAGTTCAGCCGCCCAATCGGGCGGACGACGACCGCAGCCAATCTCCAGCAGCGTGCCGACCAGGTTGCGCACCATGTGATGCAGAAAGGCATTGGCCACCACGTCGATCACCACCCACTGGCCGTGCCGGGACACCTGCAACCGACTGAGGTTGCGCCACGGCGAACGTGACTGGCAGGCCGCCGCGCGAAACGCGCTGAAATCGTGCTCGCCCAGCCAGTGCTGGCCGGCGAGCTGCATGCGCGGCGCATCCAGCGGCCGTGGTTCCCAGGTGACGCGATCGTGCCCGACGGCCGGCGCCTGCGGGCGATTCAGGATGAGGTAGCGGTAATGGCGCGCCAGGGCGCTGTGCCGGGCATGGAAGTCATCGCTCACCGGTCGCGCGTCGATGATTCGCACGTCGCGCGGCAAATGCGTGTTCGCACCGCGCAACCAGGCCCGCTGTGGCCGCTCGGCATGCGTGTCGAAATGCACCACCTGCCCGAGCGCGTGCACGCCGGTGTCGGTACGCCCGGCCGCCATCACCTGCACCGGATGGTCGGCGATGGCGGACAACGCCCGTTCGATGACCGCCTGGACGGACGGACTGTGGTCCTGGATCTGCCAGCCGCTATAGCCGGTGCCGTCGTACTCGACGCAAAGAGCGATGCGCAAGAAGGTGCCGGGGAATCCGTCGTCAGCCGTTGAGCTTGGCCATCAGCGCCTCGGCCTGCGCCTTCTGCTGGGCGGTGCCGGCCCGCATGATTTCCGCATGCACCTGCCGCGCCGAAGCGCCGTCGGCCATGCCGACATAGGCAGCGAGCAGATCGATCTGCGTGTCCACCGGGTCACCGAAACCGTCATCCAGCGCCTCGGTCGCGGGCTCGGGCTCGGCCTCGGCCGCCGGCGCCGACGCCGCCTGAGGCGCGTCGGTGCCGGCAGTCGTCGGCTCCGGCGCGTCGTCGATCAGCATCACCTCACGGCGACGCCGCGAACGCACCACCAATCCCCCCAGGCCCACGGCAGCCACGGCTGCCAGCAGCCATGCCCACGGGCGACCGGACGTCTCGGAAGACGACGCAGGCGCCACCGTCGACTCGGCGGCAGCGGCTGCCGGCGCGTCGCCGGCCGGCGTGTCCACCGGCGCGACCGCGTCGCCCTGCACCGCCGACTGCTCGACACCGCTGGCCTTCATCAGGTCGGCCATGGTGCGAATCTGCTCTTCAAGCGCCGCCATGCGCTGTTGCATGGCGTCGTTCTGCTGCTGCGCCGCGTCCAGCGCTTCCTCGAGCAGCTGAATCCGATTGCCGCCCGAACCGACGCTGGTCTCGTCCGCTCCCTGCGCCGCCTCGGCGGGTGCGTCGCTCGCGACGTCCTCGCTGCGTATCACGCGCACCTCGGCGGGCGGCGTTTCCACCGCCGCAGCCGTCTCGGCAGGTGGCGTTTCCGCTGCGGCCTCGGCCGGCGCTGGCGCGGAATCGCCGGACGCCACCGGCTCCGCCGTCGCCGGCCCGGGCGCCACCGCCGCGGGCGCACCATCACGCAACACCTGCTCGGACGGAATGGTCAGCCGGCTACCTGCCTTGAGCAACCCCGGCTCGCCGTTGATGAAGGCCTGCGGGTTGCTGCGGTGAATGGACGCCATGACGTCGTTCAGATTGGCACCGCTCGGACGCACACGCCGCGCAATGGACCACAGCGTGGCGCCCGGCGGCACCGGTCCGAATTCGGCGCCGGGACGCGGCGGCGCCACGTTGGCAAACGGGTCACGCACCGGCTGCCGGCGACGGACCGGCGGCGGTGCCGGCGCGGCCACCGGCACGGCCGGCAGCGCCGCGGACACCGGGGCGGCGGTGGTGCCGACCGGATCCAAAAGAACGGTGTAGTGACGCACCACCTGTCCCGAGGGACTGACCGCCTGCAGCACGAAATCGAGATACGGCTCGCGCACCGGCCCGGAGGACGTCACAAGCACGTAGGAGCGCCCACCCGGGGCAACCTTGACCTCGAACCGCAGCAACACGCCGCCGAGCATCGGGTCGCTCAGCCCCATGCGCTCACGCGCGTCGGCCGGCGCCAGGCTGATCGTGGCCAACTCGGCCTGGGCCGCAGTTGCGCCGACCAGGTCGATGCGCGCCTCGAGCGGCTGGCCGAGTGCCGAGTCAACGTGCAAGGTGCCCAGGCCCAGTGCCTGGGCGCTCATCGGCGCAAAGCCGATGGGCAGCAGCAGGGCCGGTGCCAGCGCCTTGCGCAATTTCTTGTCGGCCACCTTGGTCTTAGCCACCGAAGCCCTCCCTATATTCGTGCCGCGGTGTGGATTTGCCCAGAGAGTAGCTCAGCCGGACGGACGCCACAAACCGGATCAAGCGTCCAGATACTCGGCAATGAGCCGTTCGGCGATCTGCACACTGTTGGTGGCGGCACCTTTGCGAATGTTGTCCGACACCACCCACAGGTTCAGGCCGCAGGGGTGCGAGATGTCCTCACGGATACGACCGACGTAGACCCAGTCCTCGCCAGTCGCCTCGACCGCCGTCGGATAACCGCCGGGCGCCCGCTCGTCGATGACCTGCACACCGGCGGCCTGCGCCAGCAGCAACCGCGCCTCGTCGGCACCCAGCGGGCGCTCGAACTCGACGTGCACCACCTCGGAATGACCGTAGAACACCGGAATGCGCACGCAGGTGGGGTTCACCTCGATGTCGGCGTCGCCCAGGATCTTGCGCGTCTCCCACACCATCTTCATTTCTTCCCGGGTGTAACCGTTCTCCTGGAAGCTGTCGATGTGCGGCAGGGCGTTGAAGGCGATCTGCTTCGGATACACCTTCGGCTCGGTCGGCTTGCCGTTGAGCAGCGCCGCGGTCTGGCCGGCCAGTTCCTCGATGGCCTGCTTGCCGGTGCCCGACACCGACTGGTAGGTCGCGACGTTGATGCGGCGGATGCGCGCGGCGTCGTGCAGCGGCTTCAGGGCCACCACCATCTGGATGGTGGAACAGTTGGGGTTGGCGATGATGCCGCGGTCGCGATAATCGGCGATGTCGTGCGGATTGACCTCCGGCACCACCAGCGGGATGTCGGGCTCGTTGCGGAAATGCGAGGTGTTGTCGATCACCACGCAGCCGGCCTCGGCGGCACGCGGCGCGTACTCGGCGGAAACCGATCCGCCGGCCGAGAACAGCCCGATCTCGACCTGCGAGAAATCGAACGTGGCCAGGTCCTGCACCTTCAGGCGCCGGTCACCGCAGCGCACCTCCTTCCCCACTGACCGCTCGCTGGCCAGCGCATACAACTCGCCGATCGGGAACTGCCGTTCGGCCAGCACCTCGAGCATGGTCTCGCCGACCGCGCCGGTAGCGCCGACCACGGCCACATTGAACTTGCGACTCATCACATCACCCTGGAATCAGGCACCGTCGCGCAGGGCCGCCACCACCGCGTCACCCATCTGCGCGGTGCCGAGCACGGTCTCCCCGGGCACGGCGATGTCGGCCGTGCGCAGCCCCTGACGCAGCACGCTGGCCACTGCCTGCTCCACGCCGTCGGCGGCGGCCGACTCGCCCAGGCTGTAGCGCAGCAGCATGGCCACCGACAGCAACGTTGCCAGCGGGTTGGCCTTCTGCTGCCCGGCGATGTCCGGCGCGGAGCCGTGCACCGGCTCGTACATGCCGAAACCGCTTTCGTTCAGCGACGCCGACGGCAGCATGCCGATGGAACCGGTCAGCATGGCGGCGCAGTCGGACAGGATGTCGCCGAACAGGTTCTCGGTGACCACCACGTCGAACTGCTTCGGGGCCCGCACCAGCTGCATGGCGGCGTTGTCCACGTACATGTGGCTCAGTTCGACGTCCGGATACTCCGCCGCCAGGCGCGTCATGACCTCGCGCCACAGCTGACTGGTTTCCAGCACGTTGGCCTTGTCCACCGAGCACAGGCGCCGGCCGCGGCGACGGGCGATGTCGAAACCGGTGCGCCCGATGCGCTCGATCTCGGCCTCGCTGTAAACCATGGTGTTGCGGCCCTCGCGGCTGCCATCGTCCAGCGTGCCGACACCGCGCGGCTCACCGAAGTAGATGCCGCCGGTCAGCTCGCGGATGATGACGATGTCGAGCCCCGCCACCACCTCCGGCTTCAGGGTCGAGGCGCCGGCCAGTTCCGGGAACAGCAGCGCCGGGCGCAGGTTGGCGTACAGACCCAGCGCCTTGCGGATGCCGAGCAGGCCACGCTCCGGACGCAGGTGCGCCGGACCACGATCCCACTTCTCGCCGCCGACGGCGCCCAGAAGCACCGCGTCGGCCTGCCGCGCCAGCGCCAGCGTCTCGTCAGGCAACGGCGTGCCACAGGCGTCGATGGCACAACCACCGAGCAGGCCGCGCGTGAACGTGAACTCGAGCCCGAAGCGCTCGCCCACCGCCAGCAGCAGCTTTTGCGCCTCGGCGACGATTTCCGGCCCGATGCCGTCACCCGGCAACAGCAACAGCGAGTGGCTCATCGGGACGCTCCGGCATGGTCGGGAAACAGCCACGGCGCCTCGGCGGCGCGGCGCGCCTCGTAGGCGCGGATGGCGTCGGCATGTTCCAGCGTGAGCGCGACGTCATCGAGCCCGTTCAGCAGGCGGTGGCGACGGTCGGCATCAATGGAAAAGGCGAATGCCTCGCCGTCCGGCGTGCGCACTTCCAGCGCCTCCAGATCGACCGTCAGCCGGTAGCCCTCGTTGCCGGCCACGGCCTGGAACAGCCGCTCGACGACGTCCTCGGGCAGCGTCACCGGCAGCAGGCCGTTCTTGAAGCTGTTGTTGTAGAAGATCTCGGCGAAGCTCGGCGCGATGACGGCGCGGATGCCGTAGTCGACCAGCGCCCACACCGCATGCTCGCGACTGGAGCCGCAGCCGAAGTTGCGCCGCGCCAGCAGCACCTGCGCGCCGGCGTAACGCGGCTGGTTGAGCACGAAGTCCGGGTTCAGCGGCCGCCCCGAGCAGTCCTGCCCCGGCTCGCCGTGATCCAGATAGCGCCACTCGTCGAACAGATTCGGCCCGAAGCCACTGCGCTTGACCGACTTCAGGAACTGCTTGGGGATGATGGCGTCGGTGTCGATGTTGGCACGATCGACCGGCACCACCAGGCCATTGATTGAAGTGAATTTTTCCATGATCGGATCGCTTACTTGGCAGACTTCTCGATGGCCTCGCCACCGCGCTGGATGTCCTTGCCGATTCCCTCGATGGTGTTGCAGGCGCTCAGCGTCAGCAGCACACCGGCGGCACACAGCAGTTTCAGAGCTTGCATCGGCTAACCCTCAGAGTTGGCGCACATCGACGAAATGGCCGGCCACCGCCGCGGCCGCCGCCATGGCCGGGCTGACCAGGTGGGTGCGCCCGCCCTGGCCCTGCCGGCCCTCGAAATTGCGGTTCGAGGTCGAGGCGCAACGCTCGCCCGCCTCCAGGCGGTCGGCATTCATGGCCAGGCACATGGAACAACCGGCCTCGCGCCACTCGAAGCCGGCCGCGCGGAAGATCTCGTCCAGACCCTCGGCCTCGGCCTGCCGCTTGACCAGCCCCGAGCCGGGTACCGCCAGCGCCAGCTGCACGTTGTCGGCCACCTTGCGCCCCTTGAGCACCGCCGCAGCGGCGCGGAAGTCCTCGATGCGGCCATTGGTGCACGAACCGATGAAGACCTTGTCGATGCGCACGTCGGTCAGCGCCGTACCGGGCTGAAGGTCCATGTAGCTGAGCGCCCGGCGCATGCCCTCGGCCCGTGCCGGGTCGGCCTCGGCGGCCGGGTCGGGCACCTGCCCGTGCACCGGCAGCACCATTTCCGGCGACGTACCCCAGGTCACCTGCGGCACCAGGCTGGCGGCGTCGATCTCGACCACCCGATCGAACTGCGCATCCGGATCGGACACCAGCGCCCGCCAGGCGGACGCCGCACGTTCGAAGGCCTCGCCCTGCGGCGCGAACGGCCGGCCGCGGACGTAGTCGATGGTGGTGTCGTCCACGGCCACCAGCCCGACACGCGCGCCGGCCTCGATGGCCATGTTGCACAGCGTCATGCGCCCTTCCATGGACAGCGCACGCACCGCCTCGCCGCCGAACTCGATGGCATAGCCGGTGCCCCCGGCCGTGCCGATGGCGCCGATGATCGCCAGGATCAGGTCCTTGGCATACACACCGGGCCCCAGCGCGCCGTCGACGCGAATCAGCATGTTCTTGGACTTGCGCTGCGGCAGCGTCTGCGTGGCCAGCGTGTGCTCGACCTCGGACGTGCCGATGCCGTAGGCCAGCGCGGCGAAGGCGCCGTGCGTGGCGGTGTGCGAGTCGCCACACACCACGGTCATGCCCGGCAGCGTGGCCCCCTGCTCGGGCCCGATGATGTGCACCACGCCCTGGCGCGGGTCGTCCATGCGGAACTCGGTGATGCCGAACTGCTCGCAGTTGCGATCCAGCGTGGCCACCTGCTCGGCCGACACCGGGTCGGCAATGCCCACGCTGCGGTCGGTGGTCGGCACGTTGTGATCGGCCACCGCCAGGTTGGCCGCCGTGCGCCACGGCCGGCGACCGGACAGCGCCAGGCCCTCGAAGGCCTGCGGCGAGGTCACCTCATGGATCAGGTGACGATCGATGTACAGCAGCACCGAACCGTCCGGCTCGGAGTGCACCACGTGGGAATCCCACAATTTGTCGTACAGGGTTTTGCCGACCATGGCATGCCTACCGTAACTGTCGCTGATACTTCAAAGCGCGATGTCGGACGATGACCGTCGCCAACGCGACCGCCCCGAACAACGCCGCTGGCGCCGCCCGACCTCCGCTTCAACCTTCATGAATCGCCATCCGCTCGACAAGCGGCCACGACCTGCCCAGAATCTGGCCCCGCTCCGCCACGGACCTTGCACGCTTTACGATACCGACGATCCGGCGCATGCCATGACTTATCGCGAACTCGCCATCTGGCTCGAGAACCAACTCGGCACCTGCCACCTGCTGGTCAACCGTGCGGCCAAGGAACCGGCCGACCTGTTGCTGGCCACCGGCCTGCACGACCGGCTGGTGAAAGAGCTGCTGCGGGCGATTTATAAAAACAATCGATGCTACCACATCCGGGCCCGACTCTCGGCCGAGCGGACGCTGGCCGCGCTGCAGCCGGTGCGCGAAAAAGTCCTCGACCACCCCAACACCGACCTGCTGACCGTGCGCTTCCTCGACGCCGTCGACAGCGCGGTGCGGGCGGCGTTCCGCCTGCCCCCCGATAGCGGGCGTTCAGGACCGGCCGGCACGCCGGCGCAGGTCATCCCGCTGCCGCGTTGGCGGGCTCTGACGCATACCGGCTGAGCCAGGCCCACAGCGCGGCACCGAGCAACGCCGCCAGCGCCGCCAGCTCGAACACCCGCGTCGCACCCAGCCCATCCCACAGCACCCCGCTGAGCACGCCACCCACGGCGCCGCCGCCGCCCATGCACAGACCGCTGTAGAGCGCCTGACCGCGCCCCTGCAGGGCGCCTGGGAAGAACCGCTGCACCTGCGCCAGTGCCGCGACGTGAAACGCGCCGAAGCTGGCGGCATGCAGCAGCTGCGCCGGCAGCAGCCAACCCAGCGCCGGCGCGCCGTGACCGATCAGCAGCCAGCGCCCACCGGCCAACAGCAGACTCGCCATGAACACCCGCGCCGCGCCCAACCGTGGCAGCAGGCGCGCCAGTGCCAGGAACATGGCCACCTCGGCCACCACCCCAAGCGCCCACAGCGCGCCGACCGCCGTACGGGCGTAGCCGAGGTCCTCGAGCAGGATTGAATAGAACGCGTAGTACGGACCGTGACTGGTCTGCATCAGAAAGGCGGCGGCCAGGAACCCCAGCGCCGCCGGATGACGCATGGCCACGCGCAGCGAGGCGCGCGCCTGCACCGCCGGTGCCCCGACCCGATCCGGGACCAGCAGGCTGCTGATGAACGTGCCACCCATGGTGGCCAGCAACACCAGCAACAGGGTCTCGATGCCGGCGCGTTCGAGCAGCCAGCCACCGCCCAGCACCACGCCGATGAAACCCACCGAACCCCACAGGCGAATGCGGCCGTACAGATTGCCGGCGGACCCGAGGTGGCCAAGGGTGACGATTTCGAACTGCGGCAGGGCAGCGTTCCAGAAAAAGCCGAAGGCCGCGGTGATCAGCGCCACCTGCCAGAAACCGTGGGCCACGAACATGCCGCAGAAGACCAGGGTCATCAGCAAGGCCGACAGGCGCACCACGGCGATGCGGCGCGGCACCCGGTCACCCAGCCAGGCACTGGCCCACGGCGCCACGATGCGCGTCAGCGTGCCGACCGCCATCAACTGGCCGATCTCGAACGCGCTCATGCCGCGGGCGCGCAGGAACACCGTCCAGTACGGCACCATGGCGCCGAGGATGGCGAAGTAGAACAGGTAGAAGGCCGACAGCCGCCAGTAAGGCAGCCGTCGCGGGTCAGTCGTCAACCGCGCCGGGGATGACCGGCGTGCCCGGCACCACGCCGGCGTTCTGCGCCTGCTGGCGCAGCAGGTGGTCCATCAGCACCAGCGCCAGCATGGCCTCGGCGATCGGCACCGCGCGGATGCCCACGCACGGATCGTGGCGGCCGGTGGTGACAATGTCGGTGTCGGCACCGTGGATGTCCACGGTACGGCCGGGCAGGCGGATGCTGGACGTCGGCTTCAGCGCCAGGCTGACGACCACGTCCTGACCGCTGGAGATGCCACCCAGCACGCCCCCGGCGCGGTTGGACAGGAACCCCGCGGCGGTTATCTGGTCACGGTGCTCGCTGCCGCGCTGGTTCACCACCTCGAAACCGGCGCCGATCTCCACCCCCTTGACCGCATTGATGCCCATCATGGCGTGCGCGATGTCGGCATCCAGGCGGTCGAACACCGGCTCGCCCAGACCTGGCGGCACACCGTGCGCCAACACGGTCACGCGTGCGCCGACCGAGTCGCCGTCGCGGCGCAGTTGCGTGATGGCCGCTTCCAGTTCGGCCACCCGCCCCGGGTCCGGACAGAAAAACGGGTTGTCGTTCACCGCCGCCCAGTCGCGCAACTCGAGGGCGATATCACCCATCTGGGCCAGATAGCCGCGAATGACCACGCCCCGCTGGGCCAGGTACTTGCGCGCCACCGCCCCGGCAGCGACCCGCGCCGCGGTCTCGCGGGCCGACGAGCGACCGCCGCCGCGGTAGTCGCGACGGCCGAACTTGTGCTGGTAGGTGTAGTCGGCGTGACCGGGCCGGAACTTGTCCTTGATGGCGGCGTAATCGCGCGAGCGCTGGTCGGTGTTGCGGATCAGCAGACCGATCGGCGTGCCGGTGGTCACCCCTTCGAACACGCCGGACAGGATCTCCACCTGGTCCGCCTCCTTGCGCTGGGTGGTGTAGCGCGAGGTGCCGGGCCGGCGCCGGTCCAGGTCCGGCTGGATGTCGGCCTCGCTCAGCGGCAGGCCCGGCGGACAACCGTCGACGATGGCGCCAAGCGCGGCGCCGTGGCTCTCGCCAAAGGTGGTGACCGTGAACAGACGGCCAAAGGTATTGCCAGACATCGAGCCGGTATCCTCAGATCACGAAATGCACCGCCACATCGACGACGTGCGGCACGTCGTAAAGCGGCGTTTTCAGGCGCTCGGCCAGGGACCGCGCGGCGGCGGCGTCAGGCGCCAGCTCCAGCGGCAGATGCAGCTCGACACCGATGCGGTCGGCATCGTAGTGCAGCAGCACCTGCCGCACCTGCTCCGCGCCCGGAACGCCGGCGATGGTGCCGCGGATCTGCCGCTCCAGGTCGGCGCGCAACGGCAGCGTGCGACCCCGCTCGAAGGACTGGTCATCCTCGGTATCGATATGCACCAGCACGTCGCTGACCTCGTCCAGGTCGCGGATCAGCCGCTCTCGGATGTGCTCGGCGATGCGGTGGCCTTCCGACACGCTGATGTGCGGGTTGACCTGAACGTGCACGTCAACCAGCGCATCCGGCCCGGCGCGGCGGGTGCGCAGCATGTGCAGGCCATGCACGCCTTCCACGTCCCGGATGGTACGCCGGATGGCCGCCACCCGCTCGCGCGCCAGGGCGCTGTCGGCCAGTTCCGACGCCGATTGCCACAACAACTCCCAACCGACGCGGGCGATCAGCACCGACACGCCGATGGCTGCCACCGGGTCCAGGTACGGCATGCCCAGCAGACTGCCGCCGACGCCCGTCAGCACCACCAGCGAGGAGATGGAGTCGGTGCGCTGATGCCAGGCGTTGGCCTCGAGCATGCGCGAACGGGTTTCCCGGCCGACGCGCAGCGTGTAGCGGTAGATCCATTCCTTGAGCGCGATGGCCACCACCGCCACGGCCAGTGCCGCCGGGCCGGGCGGCAGGATCTGCTCGGGGTCCAGCAGGCGCTGGGCGGCGTGCAGGCTGATACCGGCGGCGGTTGCCAGCAGCACCCCGCCCAGGAACACCGACACCAGCGTCTCGATGCGGCCGTGACCGTAGGGATGCTTGGCGTCCGGCGCGCGCGCGCTCTGCCGGGCGCCGTACAGCACGGCCATGTCGCTGAACAGGTCAGCGGTCGAGTCGATGGCGTCGGCGATCAGCGCCTGCGAATGGGCGAAGATGCCCCCGGCGAACTTGATCAGCGCCAGGAACAGATTGATCCCGGCGGCGATCAGCGTGACCCGGCGCCCGGCCTGATAACGGTCGCTGGCCTCCGGCCGACCGGCCTCAGGCCGACTGGCGGTCGCCGGCATCGCCGCCCACCTCGAGAATGATGGTCACCACGCCGTCGCGCTCGAAACTGTCGATGTGGCGGTGACCATTGATACGACACCAGGCCGGGATGTCGGCCAGCACGCCGTGATCCGTGCACTGCACCTCGAGCACGTCGCCCGGATGCAGGTCGCGGATCTTCGCCTGCGTGCGCAGCACCGGCAGCGGACACAGAAGGTAGCGGGCGTCGAGCGTATGATGGGCCATGATCGTGAAGGGCAGTGCCGGCGCCGATGCGCCCGCTGTCGTTCCGCCGTGCGCGAAAACAGCGCGACAGGATAGCGCGTCGGCTCATGCCTGGTCATCCCAACCCCACCCCTGCGGCGCCGTGCACCGAGGTGACCGGCCTCATCCTGGCCGGCGGCCGCGGCGCACGCCTGGGCGGCGCCGACAAGGGCCTGCTGCCACTGACCAGCCAACCACTGGTGCAGCATGTCTTCGAGCGCCTGGCACCGCAGGTGCGCACCGTGCTCCTGAGCGCCAACCGCAACCACGCGCGGTACCGGGCTCTCGGCTTTGCACCGCTGGACGATGGCCCCTATCCGTACGCCGGCCCGCTGGCCGGCCTGCGCGCCGGGCTGCGGGCGTGTGACACGCCGTGGCTGTTGGCTGTGGCCTGCGACCTACCCCGGCTGCCGCTGGATCTGTGCGCGCGACTGCTGGCAGCGGCACCGCGCCAGGATGCGCGTGCCCGGGTGCCGTTCGACGGCACACGCCATCAGTACGCCTGCGTGCTGCTGCCGGCGAGCGCCTTGGCCGCCATTGAAGACAACCTGAAAAACGGCCGACACAGCCTGCAGGCCCTGTTCGCCACCACCGGCTGGTTGAGCGTGGATTTCTCCAGGGACGCGCAACGCCAGGATGCCTTTGCCAATCTGAACACATTGGCTGATTTCGAGACCCTCACCCGCACAGAGCAGCCATGACCGAACAACGCCAAACCCGCATCGTCGCCACCCTGGGGCCCGCCACCGATCCACCGGGGGTGCTCGAAGGCCTGCTGCGCGCCGGCATGAACGTGGCGCGCATCAACTTCTCGCACGGTAAGCGGGCCGATCACGAGCGGCGCATCGGCGCCCTGCGTGCCGCGGCCGAGAGTGTCGGCTGCGACGTCGCGGTGCTGGCCGACCTGTCCGGGCCGAAAGTACGCGTGCGCGGTTTTCGCAACGGGCCGGTGACGCTGCAGGCCGGCGCGCACTTCACCATCGACGGCGCGCTCGGCGAGCATGACGGCGACGAGCAGGCGGTCGGCACCGACTACCCGCAGCTGGCGCAGGACGTGCGCGCCGGCGACCGGCTGCTGCTCAACGACGGCCTGATCCAGCTGCGCGTGCTGAGCGTGCAGGACACGGCCGTGCAGTGCGAGGTGGAGGCCGGCGGCGAGCTGTCCAACCACAAGGGCATCAACAAGCTCGGCGGCGGCCTGTCGGCGTCCGCGCTGACCGCCAAGGACCGCGACGACATCGCCACCGCCGCCGCACTGGAGGTCGATTACCTGGCGGTGTCGTTCGTGCGGCGGGCGCTCGACATCGAACTCACGCGCGAGTTGCTGCGCGGCGCCGGCGGGCATGCCCGCATCGTCGCCAAGATCGAGCGCAGCGAGGCGGTGACGGCGCTCGACAGCATTGTCGAGGCCGCCGATGCGGTCATGGTGGCGCGTGGCGATCTGGGCGTGGAGATCGGCGATGCCGAACTGCCCGGCGTGCAAAAACGCATCATCGCCCTGGCGCGCGAGCTGAACCGGCCGTGCATCACCGCCACCCAAATGATGGAGTCCATGATCGAAAACCCGGTGCCCACGCGCGCCGAGGTGCTCGACGTCGCCAACGCCGTCATCGATGGCACGGACGCGGTGATGCTGTCGGCCGAAACCTCGGTCGGCACCTACCCGGTGCGCGTGGTGGAGACGGTGGCCCGCATCTGCCTGGGCGCCGAGCGCTACCCGGTCACCGAACGCTCGGCGGCCCAGTTCGCCAGCCACTTCGAGCGCACCGACGAGGCCATCGCCATGGCGTCCATGTACCTGGCGCGCCACGGCCACACCAGCGCCGTGCTGGCGCTGACCGACTCCGGGCACACCGCCCTGCTGCTGTCGCGCCTGCTGCACGGCGTGCCGGTATTCGCCCTGACCGAGCATGCCCGCACGCGCCGGCGCATGGCCCTGCTGCGCGGCGTGACCGCCATCAACTTCGACCGTGACCGGCCTTACGAACGCGTCGCGCAGGACGCACTGGAACTGCTCAAGACACGCGGACTGATCGAGCGCGGCATGCGCGTGCTGATCACCAAGGGTGACCAGCCCGGCTCCGGGCGTACCAACACGCTGCTTTTGATGGACGTCCCCTGAGCCTTGACCGCGACGGGAAGGCCACCGGTGATCCGGCGTGGCGTCCTGAGGAAGTGGTGGAGCGGAGGAGGATCGAACTCCCGACCTTCGCATTGCGAACGCGACGCTCTCCCAGCTGAGCTACCGCCCCACATGATCCGTCCGACAGCGGGCACCGGGACCGGGTAACGTCCGGCTGGCGCCGCCTTGGCGGGGCGCGCAGTGTACCATGCAGCGCTCGCCCCCCGTACAAGGGATGCGCAGACCCAGAAGGAGGATTCACCGTGCAACGTTGTCGCAGATTCCTGCTGGCCGCTTTCGCAGCCTGGTCCCTGAATGCCCAGGCCGGCGCTCTGGAGGACGGCATCGCCGCCTTCGAACGCCACGACTTCAATACCGCCGTGCGCCTGATCAAGCCCCTCGCCGAGCAAGGCAACGTCGAGGCGGAATACTTCATGGGCACGTTCTACATGTACGGCCATGGCGTGGCCATGGATCCGCCGCAGGCCGACATGTGGTTCAAGCGCGCCTTCGGCCACTGGGAAACCCAGGCACGCGCCGGCAACCCGGCGGCCATGGTGGAAGTGGCGCTGATGCTCACCACCGGGCTGGGCATACAGCGCGACGACAAGGCTGCGGTGGAATGGCTGCGTAAAGCCAGCGACCTGGGTCACCCGGACGCCTGGGCCGAACTGGGCGAGCTGTACATCGAAGGCGCCGGCGTGCCGCGCGACCTGAAACAAGGCAAGGCACTGCTGGAGAAGGCGGCGGCGGCCGGCAGCCCGCGCGCCGACGAAATGCTGGCCGCGCTCGAGCGGCGGGTCGAGCCGACCCACTTCTGATTCAAGGCGGCCGCGCGCCGGACTGAGCAGATGACGTGATTCTCGGTGTCTACCTGGCGATCGGCGCCCTGGCCGGGCTGATCGCCGGCATGCTCGGCCTGGGCGGCGGCGTGGTGATCGTGCCGGCACTGGCGCTGGTGTTCCCGCTGCTGGACATGCCAGCTGCTGTGCTCATGCATCTGGCCATTGGCACCTCGCTGGCCATCATCGTGCCGACCTCGCTGTCCTCCGCCTACGCACACTACCGGCGTGGTGCCGTGGACGTGCCGCTGGTCTTGACCCTGCTGCCAGGGCTGGTGGTTGGGGCGGTGTTGGGCGGCTGGCTGGCCGACAAGCTACCGAGCGCGTTGCTCGCGCGCATCTTCGGCGGCTTCGTGACGGCAGTGGCGGTGCAGATCTTCTTCAATGCCAGCGCCCCCGGCCGGCGCCCGCTGCCCAGCCGCGGCGGCCTGCTGGGCGCCGGCGGTGTGATCGGCACCGCCTCGACACTGCTGGGCATCGGCGGCGGCAGCCTGACCGTGCCCTTCCTCACCTTCTGCCGCGTCGACATGCGCCGGGCGGTGGCCAGTTCCGCCGCCTGCGGGCTGGTGCTGGGCGTGATCGGCGCCGCGACCTTCCTGTGGGCGGGCCGCGATCACCCGCAGTTGCCGGCCGGCGCCATCGGCTACCTTTACCTGCCCGCCTTCATCGGCATCGCGCTGGCCTCGGTCGCCACGGCCCCGCTTGGGGCGCGGCTGGCCCACAGCCTGCCGGTCCCGACCCTCAAGCGCGTGTTCGCGATGTTCCTGGCGCTGGCCGGACTGCGAATGCTCGGCGTGCTGTCGTTCTAGCGCCGCCGGTAGGTAACGAAACTGTAGGCGTGGGCGTTGCGCGCGTCGGCGGGATGATCGTCACGCGCCGCCTCGCGCCAGTCGGCGCCCAGCGGCGGGAAATGCGTGTCGCCGGGCAGATCGGCATGAACCTCGGTCAGCTCAACCGTGCTTGCATCGGCCAGCGCCTGCGCGTACACGGCCGCACCGCCGATCACCATGGCCGGCCCGCCATGGGCGGCCGCCAGCCGGTAGGCCTGACCGAGACCGGATACCACCTCCACCCCGGGCGCCCCGAACCCCTCGCGCCGGCTCAAAACAATGTTCAGGCGCTGCGGCAGCGGCCGGCCGATGGACTCGAACGTGGTGCGCCCCATGATGACCGCCCGTCCCAGCGTCAGGCGGCGGAAGTGCGCCAGATCGGCCGGCAGGTGCCAGGGCAGCGCGCCGTCGCGGCCGATCACCCCGCCGCGCGCCACCGCCACCACCAGAACGACCTCGACCGGCGCCGTCACACGGCCACCGGGGCGCGGATGGCCGGGTGCGGGTCGTAGCCGGACAGTTCGAAGTCCCCGTACTCGAACTCGAACAGCGACTCGACCCGGCGGCCGATATCCAGCCGCGGCAGCGGCCGCGGCGTGCGCGCGAGCTGCTCACGGGCCTGGTCGAGATGGTTCAGGTACAGGTGCGCGTCGCCCAGCGTGTGCACGAACTCACCCGGCGCCAGGCCGGTGACGTGCGCCACCATGTGGGTCAGCAGGGCGTAGGAGGCAATGTTGAACGGCACGCCCAGGAAGATGTCCGCGCTGCGCTGGTACAGCTGACACGACAGGCGCCCGTCCGCCACGTAGAACTGGAACATCACGTGGCACGGCGGCAGGCGCATGGCGTCCACCTGCGCCGGGTTCCAGGCGCTGACCAGCAGGCGGCGCGAGTCCGGATCGCGCCGGATGCGCTCGATGACGCCGGCGATCTGGTCGATGTGGCCACCGCTGTAATCCGGCCAGGATCGCCACTGGTAGCCGTAGATGGGCCCCAGTTCGCCGTTGTCGTCGGCCCACTCGTCCCAGATGCTGACACCGTGCTGATGCAGATAGGCGACATTGGTATCGCCGCGCAGGAACCACAGCAGCTCGTGGATGATCGAGCGCACGTGCAGCTTCTTGGTGGTCAGCAGCGGAAATCCGGCGGACAGGTCGTAGCGCGACTGCCAGCCGAACAGGCTCAGTGTGCCGGTACCGGTACGGTCGGCCTTGCGCGTGCCGCGCTCGAGCACGGCGCGCATGAGTTCGAGGTATTGCTGCATGGGGACGGGGCGCAGGAGGCTGAGGCAGGGCGCTAGAATACCGCTCTATGAACGCCCCTTCCGATCCACGCGAGCCGGGCCAGCACGACGTGGCCGTGACTGTGCAGACCCAGTACCTGACCGAGCAGTCGGATCCGCTGCGCGGACGCTACGTGTTTGCCTACACGGTGACCATCACCAACCGCGGCCATCAGCCGGCGCGGCTGGTGGCGCGTCACTGGGTCATCACCAACGCCGAGGAGGCGACACAGGAAGTCCGCGGCCTGGGCGTGGTCGGCCAGCACCCGCACCTGGCGCCCGGCGAATCGTTCACCTACACCAGCGGCACCGTCATCGACACACCCACCGGCTGCATGCACGGCAGCTACCGGATGGTCGGCGACGACGGCGTCGAGTTCACCGCGCCGATCCCGCCGTTTCACCTGGCGGCGCCGCACAGCCTGCACTGAAGTCATCCCGTGGAAATCACCGTCAACGGCACCACCCACCCCCTGTCGGACTCCCTCACCCTGGCGCAGCTGCTGGATCAACTTGGCCTGGCCGGCAAGCGCCTGGCGGTGGAAGTGAACCGCGACATCGTCCCGCGGGGAGAACACGCCAACCACACCCTGCGCGACGGCGACCGGGTGGAGATCATCCACGCCATCGGTGGTGGCTGAGCCGACGGGCCCGGAAGCCCAGGCGAAACCCTGGGCAGCCCCCAGGGGACACAGAACCGGTCGCGGCAGCCGCGACACGGCGGCGAACCGCGACGTTCCACGGATGGAATCGCCCGGAACCCCAGCACACATTCGGCGGCTCGGCCGCCAGGACAGCAAGCCATGACCGCTCTCAACGACGACCCGCTGTACATCGGCACGCGCACCTTCCACTCGCGCCTGCTGGTGGGCACCGGCAAGTACAAGGATCTGGACGAAACCGCCCGCGCCATCGAGACGAGCGGCGCCGAAATCGTCACCGTCGCGGTGCGGCGCGTGAATATCGGCCAGAATCCGGACGAACCGAATCTGCTCGACGTGGTTCCGCCGGACCGCTACACCATCCTGCCGAACACCGCCGGCTGCCACACCGCCGAGGAAGCGGTACGCACCTGCCGCCTGGCGCGCGAGCTGCTGGACGGGCACAACCTGGTGAAGCTGGAGGTGCTGGCCGAACACAAGACGCTGTACCCGGACGTCACCGAAACCCTGGCGGCGGCGAAGACCCTCATCGACGACGGCTTCGACGTGATGGTCTACACCTCCGATGACCCGATCCTGGCCAAGCGCTTCGAGGACATGGGCTGCGTGGCGGTGATGCCGCTGGCGGCGCCGATCGGCTCCGGCCTCGGCATCCGCAACCCCTACAACCTGCGCCTGATCATCGAACAGGCACGCGTGCCGATCCTGGTCGATGCCGGTGTCGGCACGGCCAGTGACGCGGCGGTGGCCATGGAGCTGGGCTGCGACGGCGTGCTCATGAACACGGCCATCGCCGGCGCCAACGACCCGGTGCTGATGGCCAGCGCCATGCGCAAGGCCATCGAGGCCGGCCGCGAGGCCTACCGCGCCGGGCGCATCCCGCGCAAGGCGTATGCCGCCGCGTCGTCGCCACTGGACGGACTGATTTTTGACTGACACGCAGGCCGAGGTCGCCGCGACGGCGCCGCGGCGCAGCATCCGCAGCTTCGTGGTGCGCGCCGGGCGCATGACGCCGGGCCAGCGCCAGGCGCTCGAACGCCTGTGGCCACAGTACGGCATCGACCTGCCCGAGGCCGGCCCACTGGACCTGGACCTGGCGTTCGGTCGCCGGGCGCCGCGCACGCTGGAAATCGGCTTCGGCATGGGCGACGCGCTGCTGGCGCTGGCCCAGGCACAGCCGCAGCGCGATTTCATCGGCGTGGAGGTCTACCCGCCCGGCATCGGCCGCTTCCTGCTGCGCGTGGAGCAACTGGGGCTGCGCAACGTGCGGGTGATCTGCGCCGACGCCGTGCAGGTACTCGACCGGCACCTGCCGCCGGGCAGCCTGTCGCAGCTGCTGGTGCTGTTTCCCGACCCGTGGCCGAAAAAGCGGCACCACAAGCGGCGCCTGATCAACACGACCTTCCTGGCGCTGGCTGCCCGTGCCCTGGCGCCGGGTGGGCAACTGCACATCGCCACCGACTGGGCGGACTACGCGCAGGCCATCGGCGAGGCGCTGACCGCCAGCACCGGGTTCAGCGCTGAGACCACGGCCGCCGAGCGGCCGGCGACCAAGTACGAACGCCGCGGCCAGCGTCTGGGCCACGCCATCCACGAATTCGTCTACCGGCGCCGCTGAGCGGCGCGACACGACGAGCCCCGGCGCACCGACTGCGGTGCACCGGGCACCACTCAGTCGAGCAGGTGGCTGACCATGCCGTCGGCCAGCTTCGGCTCGAACCAGGTCGACTTCGGCGGCATCACCTGACCGGCATCGGCCACCGCCATCAGGTCCTCGAGCGAGGTCGGATACAGCGCAAAGCCCACCGCCATCTCGCCGCTGTCGACGCGGCGCTTCAGTTCCCCCAGGCCGCGGATGCCACCGACGAAATCGATGCGCTTGTCGCGCCGCGGATCGGTCACCCCGAGCAGCGGCTCGATCAGGTAGTGATGCAGCAGGCTGACGTCGAGCCGACCGACCGGGTCGTCCGGCACCCGGCCGGGCTTCAGGCGCAGGTGGTACCACTGCCCGGCCAGGTACATGCCGTAGGTGGTGGCGGCGGACGGACGCGCCTCGCCCGGCGCCGGCTGGCAATCGAAATGCTCGACCACGCGCGCCAGGAACGCCTCCGGGTCGAGCCCGTTCAGGTCGGTGAGGACGCGGTTGTAGTCGAGGATCTTCACCTGATCGTGCGGGAAGCTGACCGCCAGGAAATAGCTGGATTCGGCCTCCGGCTGGCCGCCGCGGGCCGCCGCCACGCGCGAGGCGGCGGCACTGCGGTGATGACCGTCGGCGATGTACAGCACGCCCTGGGACTCGACAGCGGCGGTGATGGCGGCGACATCCTCGGCCACGTCGATGACCCACAGCGTGTGCTGCACGCCGTCGGCGGCGGTGCTGTCGGCCGCCGGCTCGCCGGCACACACGCGCGCCAGCACGCTGTCCACCGCCGCATCGGCGCGATGCACCAGAAACACCGGGCCAGTCTGGGCATTGCTGGTGTCGATGTGACGCACGCGGTCGTTTTCCTTGTCCGGGCGCGTGAACTCGTGGCGACGGATGCGGTTCTCGTCATAGGCCCGCACCGAGGCCGCCAGCACCAGGCCGGTCTGCGCACGGCCGTTCATCACCAGCCGGTAGGCGTAATAGCACGGCTGCGCGTCCTGCAGCAGGACGCCCTCGGCGATCAACCGCCGCAGGTTCTCGGCGCCCTTGGCGTACACCGCATCCGAGTACGGATCGGCGTCCACCGGCAGATCGATTTCCGGCCGCGACACATGCAGAAAGCTCAGCGGCCGCCCCTCCACCATGGCCCGCGCCTCGGCCGCATTCATCACGTCATAGGGCGGCGCGATCACCTCGCCGGCACGGCCGGGAGCGGGCCGCAGGCCGCGGAACGGGCGAATCAGGGACATGAGCATTCCTCAACAACGAGAGAAACAAAAAACGCCTGACCCCGGCGCCGGGATCAGGCGTCCAAGGAAACCGGGTTCAGGCGGCCCGCTGCAGGGCGGCGATGCGCTCGTCCAACGGCGGGTGCGACATGAACAGGCGCGACAGGCCGCTGCCGCTGTTGATGCCGAAGGCCGCCAGGGACTCGGGCAGGTGCGACGGCTCGTGGGCCGCCTTCAAGCGCTGCAGGGCGGCGATCATCTTGCCGCGACCGGCCAGGCTGGCGCCGCCGCTGTCGGCGCGGAACTCGCGCTGACGGCTGAACCACATGACGATCACGCTGGCCACGATGCCGAACACCACCTGCGCCACCATGGTGGCGACGAAAAAGCCGACACCGTGACCCTGCTCGTTGCGAAACACGGCGCGATCGATGAACTGGCCGACCAGCCGCGACAGGACGATGACGAAGGTGTTCAGCACCCCCTGGATCAGCGTCAGCGTGACCATGTCGCCGTTGGCGACGTGGCTCACCTCGTGCCCGAGCACCGCCTCGGCCTCGTCGCGCGACATGCTGCGCAGCAGCCCGGTGCTGACCGCCACCAGCGCGTTGTTGCGGCTCATGCCGGTGGCGAAGGCGTTGACGTCCGGCGAATCGTAGACGGCCACCTCGGGCATGCCGATGCCGGCCAGCTCGGCCTGGCGACGCACGGTGTTGACCAGCCAGGTTTCGAGTTCACCGCGCGGCTGCTCGATGACCTGCGCGTTCACCATGCGCTTGGCGGTCCACTTGGACATGGCCAGCGAGATGAATGCTCCGCCCATGCCGAACACGGCCGCGAACACCAGCAGCGGCGCCATGCCGCCCTGTTCCGGTCGAATGCCCAGCAACGGCATGATGATGTTCAGCGCCACGCTCAACACCAGCAGCACCGCCAGATTGGTCAGCACAAACAGCGCAATTCGTTTCATGAAACTCCGGCTCCGGTTACCGCACCTCGCGGCTTTCGCGCTCAAGATAGGGTCGCGCCGAGGCAACTTCAAGTCGCAGACCGCGACAACCGCATGCCAACAGGGAATACCACGCCCCAAGCCCGGCTTTCACGAATGAAAAAATTGAATATTTATATAAAAAACGCGCTTACCGAACGATCGTTTTCTGCGCTTGCAAAAAAATCGGGAGTGCCGAGGCGCTCCCGATCGGAGGTATAAGAGGAGGAGAAACGACGTTCATTGCGAACGTCGAGGCAAATGCTAGACAGCACTCACGCGCTTGTCAACATTTTTTTCTGCGACCGCAAATATTTTGGAGCCACCCTTGCAAGACGTCATCGAATATCTCGACCGCGGCCCGCATCACATCGCCTACCGCCGGCTGTTTGGCCGCACGCCGGGCGTCATGTTCTGCGGCGGCTTCATGTCCGACATGACCGGCAGCAAGGCCACTGCGCTGGCCACCCACTGCGCGGCGCAACGTCGGGCCTTCGTGCGCTTCGACTATGCCGGCCATGGCGCCTCGGGCGGGCACTTCGAGGACGGCACCATCAGCCAGTGGCGCGACGACGCCCTGACGGCGCTGGACGCGCTCACCGAGGGCCCGCAGGTCGTCGTCGGGTCCTCGATGGGCGGCTGGATCGCTCTGTTGCTGGCCCTGGCCCGCCCCCAGCGCGTACGCGGACTGGTCCTGCTGGCGCCGGCGCCGGACTTCACGCAGACCATCCTCGACCACGAACTGTCGCCCACCGAGCGCGAGCGCCTGCAGTGCGACGGGCGCATCGAACGGCCGTCCGAGTATAGCGAACAGCCCTATGTGATCACCCGGCGGCTGATCGAGGACGGCCAGCGCCACCGGCTGCTCGATGCGCCCATCGCGCTGTCGTGTCCGGTGCGCATCGTGCACGGCATGCGCGACAGCGACGTCGCCTGGCAACAGTCCATCACGCTGATCGAACGCCTGCAGGGCGAGGACAGCCACCTGACGCTGCTGAAGAACGGCGACCACCGACTGTCCGGCGACGCCGACCTCGCGCGCCTGACCGGACTGGTCGACGCCCTTTGCGGTGCGTGAAGGCCTGCCTCAGACGTTGAAGCGGAAATGCACGACGTCGCCGTCCTGCACCACGTAGTCCTTGCCCTCCAGACGCCACTTGCCCGCTTCGCGAGCACCGGCCTCGCCGTTGCAGGCGATGAAATCGTCGTAGCCCACGACCTCGGCACGAATGAAGCCACGCTCGAAGTCGGTGTGGATCACACCGGCGGCCTGTGGCGCCGTGGCACCCCGCAACACGGTCCAGGCGCGCACTTCCTTCTCGCCGGCCGTGAAATAGGTCTGTAGCCCCAGCAGGCGATAGCCGGCGCGTATGACCCGATCCAGGCCCGGCTCTTCCAGGCCCAGTTCGGCCAGAAACTCACCGCGCGCGTCCATGTCGAGCTGCGCCAGTTCGGCCTCGATGGCGGCGCTGACCGCCACCACCTCGGCGCCTTCCCCGGCCGCCCGCTGCCGCACCAGATCGAGCAGGGGGTTGTCTTCGAAGCCGTCCTCGGCCACGTTGGCGATGTACATCACCGGCTTGGCGGTGAGCAGGTGCAGCTCCTGCAGCGGCGCCGCCTCGTCGGCGCCCAGGCCCAGGCTGCGCACCGGCCGTGCGCCGTCCAGATGCGCGCGCACGCGTTCGAGCAGCGCCTGCTCCGCCAGCGCCGCCTTGTCGCCGGTCTTGGTGCGCTTGCCGACCCGCTGCAGGGCGCGTTCGACCGTCTCCAGGTCGGCCAGGGCCAGCTCGGTGTCGATCACATCGATGTCACGCAACGGATCCACGCCACCGGCCACATGGACCACGTCGTCGTTCTCGAAACAGCGCACCACGTGCGCGACGGCCTCGGTCTCGCGGATATTGGCCAGGAACTGGTTGCCCAGGCCCTCGCCGCGCGAGGCGCCGGCCACCAGGCCGGCGATATCGACGAACGTCATGCTGGCCGGCACCACCTTCTGCGGCCGCACGATCCCGGCCAGCCGGTCCAGGCGCGGATCCGGCATCGCGACGATGCCGACGTGCGGATCAATGGTGCAGAACGGATAGTTCTCGGCCGCGATGCCGGCCTGCGTGAGAGCGTTGAACAAGGTCGACTTGCCGACGTTGGGCAGTCCGACGATGCCACAGCGAAAACCCATGCGGTGAATCCTGAATAGCGGTGGAGGTCAGCCGGCGCCTGCACGCCGCGGACGGGTGTTGAGCTGCTGCATGACCGGCGCGATCTCGCCATCAAGCAGCCGCGGCAAAGTGGCCAGCGCGGCATCGATGGCCGCCGCGATGCCCTGCGCCTGATCGCCCGGCGGCGTGCCGAGCACGTACGGCGTCACCAGCGGCGCCGCGCCGGGGTGGCCAATGCCCAGACGCAGGCGCAGGAAGGCCGGCGAACCGAAGGCGCCGATGATGCTGCGAAGACCGTTGTGGCCACCATGACCGCCACCGGCCTTCAGGCGCAGTTCGCCCGGCGGCAGGTCCAGTTCATCATGCGCCACGAGTATCTGCGCCACCGGGATCCGGTAGTAGGCGGCCAGCGCCTGCACCGCGCGGCCGCTGTCGTTCATGAAGGTCAGGGGCTTCAGCAGGCGCACGTCGCGACCGCCGTGGCGCAAGGTGGCCACCTCGCCGTGAAAGCGACGCTCGGTCTTCAGCGCCAGGTGTTCGGCCGCCACCAGGCGGTCCACAAACGAAAAGCCCGCGTTGTGCCGGGTATCGGCATAACGCGGGCCCGGGTTGCCGAGACCGACGATGAGCTGGATCAACGCTGCGTCGTGGCCGCTGGCGACACCGACTCAGTCGGCGCCGCCCTCACCCTCACCGGCTTCCTCGCCGGTCTGTTCCGGCTCCACCTCGGCACGACGCGGCGGATGGATGGACACCACCGGCAGGTCGTGGTCGGCGCCCAGCGCCAGCGCCGGAACGCTCACGCCCGACGGCAGCTTCAGATCCGACAGGTGCAGCGAATGGCCCAGTTCCAGAGCACTGACGTCGACCTCGATGAACTCGGGCAGATCCTTGGCCAGACACTCGATCTCGAGCTCGGGCATCAGGTGCGAGATCACGCCGCCGGCCTGCTTGACGCCCGGCGCCACGTCCTCGCCCACGAAGTGCACCGGCACCGTCATGCGCAGCTTGCGGTCGGCGCTGACACGCAGGAAGTCCAGGTGCAGCACCTGCCGCTTGTAGGGGTGCATCTGCACATCGCGCAGCACCACCTGCTCGCTGCGGCCGTCCACGTCCACCGTCAGCACGTGGGAATGGAAGGCTTCCTTTTCCAGGTGGTGGATGGTGTCGTTGTGATCCAGCGTAATCTCGGCGTTGGCCTGATTGCCGCCATAGATGACGGCCGGCACGCGGCCGGCACGGCGCAACCGGCGCGACGCACCCGTCCCGCCAGCGCTGCGCGGCTCGGCGGCAATCTCAAACTGGTTTTCCATGACCGGAAACTCCGTGGCAACGGTATGACGCAGGCTTCGCGGCCGACCCCGTCAGCGGTCGGGCTGGCCACGCTGCGCGAAAAAAACGGAACGCGAAATAGTACTACAGGTTTACGGGAACGCCGACGCTCAACCCATCAGCAAGGTGCTGACCGAATCCTCGTCGCTGATGCGGCGCATGGTCTCGGCCAGCAGCTCGGCGATGCTCAGCTGGCGAATGCGCGGGCAGTCCGCCGCATCGGCGCGCAACGGCAACGTGTCGGTCACCACCAGCTCGTCCAGGCTGCTGCGCATGATGTTCTCGACCGCCTTGCCGGACAGCACCGGGTGCGTGACGTAGGCCACCACGCGCACGGCGCCGTGCTGCTTGAGCGCATCGGCCGCCTTGCCAAGCGTGCCGGCGGTATCGACCAGGTCGTCGATCATCACGCAGGTACGCCCCCCGACGTCGCCGATGATGTTCATCACCTGCGACTGGTTGGCGCGCGGCCGGCGCTTGTCGATGATGGCCAGGTCGGCGTCGTCCAGGTGCTTGGCCAGCGCCCGGGCGCGCACCACGCCACCGACATCCGGCGACACCACCATCAGGTCGTCGTAGCGATGACGCCAGATGTCGCCCAGCAGCACCGGCGAGGCGTACACGTTGTCGATGGCGATGTCGTAGAAGCCCTGGATCTGGTCCGCATGCAGGTCGACCGTCAGCACCCGGTCGGTCCCGGCGGCGGCGATCATCTTGGCCACCACCTTGGCCGAGATCGGTACCCGCGCACCCAGCATGCGCCGATCCTGTCGCGAGTACCCCATGTAGGGCATGACCGCCGTGATGCGCGCCGCCGACGCCCGACGCATGGCGTCGACCATGATCAGCAGCTCCATCAGATTCTCGTCGGTCGGCGCACCGGTGGACTGGACGATGAACACGTCCTTGCCACGCACGTTGTCGATGACCTCGACCTGCGCCTCGCCGTCGCTGAAACGGTCCACGACCGCCTTGCCCAGTGGCTGGCCGAGGTACTGGGAAATGGATTCAGCCAGTTTCGGACAGGCACTGCCCGAAAACACCATCATGCCGCCGTAGGCCATGGATTCCTCGCCGAGAAGAGCCGCGCGCCGAGCCCGGCGCGATCAGTCGAAAATGGCTGGGGTGCCAGGATTCGAACCTGGGAATGCGGGGATCAAAACCCCGTGCCTTACCGCTTGGCGACACCCCAGCGGAAATCGGTTGTGTCAGTCGTCCAGCAACGGGTGGCGATTGAGACCGCGCACCACCCAGCCACGCCAGGGCGCCGGCAGCGCCGCCAGCGCCTGCGCCGCCTACGCGTGTCCCTCGAAGCGGGCGAAAAGACTCCCGCCGGTACCGGAAAGTTGCGCCCGCCCGTAGCGGCTCAGCCATCTATAGGCAGCATCCACGGCCGGATACAGCTGGCGAACCACCGCCAGACAATCGTTGCCGGTCGTTCCGTCACGAAAGCGTGAAATTGTGATTGGCGGGGTATTGCGTGTCAATTTTGGGTGCCCGAACACGGCCGCCGTGGCCACCGCGGCGCCGCAGTCGACAATGAGGTACCACGGCTGATCCAGCTCGATCGGCGTCAGGCGCTCGCCCACCCCCTCCGCCCAGGCCGCCCGCCCACCGATGAACACCGGCACATCGGCACCCAGCGCAAGACCAATCCCGGCCAGCGCCTCGCGCGGCAGGCGCAGGTCCCACAGCCGGTTCAACGCCAGCAGCACGGTGGCGGCGTCCGAACTGCCGCCGCCCAGACCACCGCCCATCGGAACGCGCTTGGTCAACGCAATGTCCACGCCCTGCCGGCAGCCGCTGTGCACCTGCAACGCGCGCGCCGCACGGACGCACAGATCTTGCTCGGGCGGCACGCCGGGCAGCGGCGTGAGCATACGCAGCGCGCCATCGGCACGGGGCGTCAGGTGCAGCGTGTCGCACAGGTCGACGAACTGGAACACCGTCTGCAGCAGGTGGTAACCGTCG
>NZ_JBFJTF010000011.1:0-26692 GCF_041625615.1 Immundisolibacter sp.
ATCGCCGATGCGCTCGAGCGCCCGCGCCGCCCACACCAGGTTCAGCGCCCAGGTGATGGTGCGCGGATCTTCCATCATGTAGGTGACCAGCTGGCGCAACACCGCCTCGTACTCCTGGTCGACCGCCAGGTCCTCGCGCTCGACTTCAAGCGCCGCGGTGACATCCATGCGCGCGAACGCGTCGAGCGCCTTGTTGAGCAGCCGGCGCGCCAGCTCGCCCATGTGCCGCATCGGCGGGCGTGAACGCCCGGGATCCAGGTTCGCCAACTCGAGTACCGTGCGCGCCACCCGCTCGGCCTGGTCGCCGATACGCTCCAGATCCGTGACGGTCTTGATGACGGCGAAGATCAGGCGCAGGTCGCCAGCCGCCGGCTGACGGCGCGCCAGGATGCGGCTGCATTCCTCGTCCAGGTTCAGTTCCAGCGCGTTGACCTGCAGGTCACCGCCGACCACGGAGGCCGCCAGCTGCGTGTCACCATCCTCGAGCGCCGAGATGGCGTCGGCGATCTGCCGCTCCACCACGCCACCCATGTGCAGCACGTGACTGCGCAGGTTCTCCAGATCCTGGTTGTACTGCTGCGAGATGTGGTGGCCGATGTCGTCTTTGCCCAGTGTCATGGCAGTGCCTCCGCCGTCAACCGTAACGACCGGTGATGTAGTCCTCGGTCTGCTTCGATTTTGGATTGGTGAAGATGAGGTTGGTGTCGCCGAACTCGACCAGTTCCCCCAGGTACATGAAGGCGGTGTAGTCCGACACACGGGCCGCCTGCTGCATGTTGTGGGTAACGATGAGGATGGTCACCTTGTCCTTGAGGCGGTGGATCAGCTCCTCGATGTTCGCGGTCGCGATCGGGTCCAGCGCCGAAGTCGGCTCGTCGAACAGCATCAGCTCGGGCTCGGTGGCCAAGGCGCGGGCGATGCACAGCCGCTGCTGCTGACCGCCGGACAGGTTGAAGGCCATGTCGTCGAGACGGTCGCTCACCTCGTCCCACAGCGAGGCGTCGCGCAGCGCGGCCTCCACCTTCTCGGCCATGACACGCCGGCTGCGCTCGCCGCGTACGCGCAGGCCGTACGCCACGTTCTCGAAGATCGACTTCGGAAACGGGTTCGGCTTCTGGAACACCATGCCGATGCGCATGCGCACCTCGATCGGGTCCACGCTGCGCTCGAGAATGTTGACGCCATCGGGCTGGAAGACGATTTCGCCCTCATAGCGGCTGCCGTCGTACAGGTCGTGCATGCGGTTGAAGCAGCGCAGGAAGGTCGACTTGCCGCAGCCGGAAGGGCCGATCAGGGCCGTCACGCGCCGCTCGGCCACCGGCAGGCTAACGCCCTTGAGCGCCTGCATGTCGCCGTAATAGAAATTCAGGTTCCGGGCCTCGGCCTTCAGCGCCGACAGCTCGACACCGGTCTTCTGCCCGGCCAGCTCGTTGGCTGACATCTCCATGACCGTCTCCTTCACCATTTGATCCGTTTGCGATAGCGCAGGCGCAGCCAGATGGCCAGGGCGTTCATCAGCAGCGTCAGCACCACCAGCACCATACCGGCGGCGGCGGCGTTCTCCTGGAAGGCCGCCTGCGGGCGCGATAACCAGTTGAACATCTGAATCGGCATGACCGTGAACGGCGAGCTCAACCACTCAAAGGAGATAAACGGGAACTCGCCGCCCACGGGCGCCTCCGGCAGGAAGGCGATGAACGTCAACGCACCGATGGTGATCACCGGCGCCGTCTCGCCGATGGCGCGTGCCAGACCGATGATCACGCCGGTCAGGATGCCACCGGTGGAGTAGGGCACCACATGGTCGCGCACCGTTTGCCAGCGCGTGGCGCCCAGCGCGTAGGCACCCTCGCGGATGGTGCCGGGAATGGCCCGAATGGCCTCGCGCGTGGCGACGATGATCACCGGCAGGATCAGCAGCGCCAGGGTCAGGCCGGCCGACAGGATGCTCTGCCCGAAGTCGAAGGCATACACAAACAGCCCCAACGCCAGCAGGCCGTAGATGATCGACGGTACGCCGGCGAGGTTGGTGACGTTGATCTCGATGATCTCCGTCAGCCAGTTCTTGCGCGCGTACTCCTCCAGGTAGACACCCGCGGCAATCCCGAGCGGGATCGCCGCCAGCGCAGTCACCAGCATGACCAGGCTGGAGCCCACCAGCGCGCTGAGGATGCCGGCCCGCTCGGCGCGACGCGACGGAAAGTTGCTGAAGAAATCCAGGTTCAGGCGCCCGGCGCCGTCGTGGATCAGCCCCGCCAGCAGCACCGCCAGGGTCAGCACGCCGACCATCAGGCTCAACAGGCCGATGATGACGAACACCTTGTCCCAATGTTTACCGCGCGCCACCAGGCGTCGCACGGTCTGAGCGTCGTAAGCCATCAGTAGGCCTCACGGAAACGCTTGCGCACCAGATGGCCGACGACGTTGAAGAACAGCGTCATCAGGACCAGCACCAGGCCGACAGCGAAGATACTTTGATACTCCAGGCTGCCGTGCGGGAGATCCCCGAGCGCAACCTGCACGATGAAGGCGGTGATCGTGGCACCGGACTCGCGCGGATCGAACGTGAAGTTCGGCTGCTGGCCCGCAGCCACCGCAACCACCATGGTCTCGCCGATGGCCCGCGAGATGCCCAGGATGTAGGCCGCGACGATGCCCGATGTTGCCGCCGGCATGACGACCTTGATCGCCGTCTGCAGACGTGTCGCACCCATGGCGTAGGAGCCTTCCCGCATGTGCATGGGCACGGCGCGCATGGCGTCCTCGGCCACCGAACTCACGTACGGAATGATCATGACCCCCATCACCAGGCCCGCTCCGAGCATGTTGAAGCCCGGCAGGTCCGGCATGAAGTATTGGAGCGCCGGCGTCACCATCAGCAGCGCAAAGTACCCGAACACCACGGTCGGAATACCGGCCAGCAACTCGAGCGTCGGCTTGACGATTTCACGCGTCCGATGCCCCGCGAACTCGGACAGATAAATCGCCGACACGGTGCCCACCGGCACCGCCAGGGACAGCGCCACGCCGGTCGTCGTCAGCGTGCCGGCGAGCAACGGCAGCACGCCGTAATGCTTGTCGGCGAACATGATCGTCCACTGCGTGTCGGTCAGAAATTCCGACAGTGGCACATGCTCGAAAAATGCCAGCGATTCGGTCACCAGAATGGCGACGATGGCCACCGTCACCGCCACGGCGGAGAAGGCAGCCAGAAACAGTACGGCTTCTATCAGGCGCTCGCCCCAATGGCGCCATGCACGGCGTTCAAAGCGGTTTGCCTGCGGCTCGGGGGTCGCTTCGGCGGTAATCACTTGGGAGGACACTGAGGACATGGCGGTAGACCGGGGGCGGCAAACTTTACCTGATCGTGGCGACCGACTGGGCAATGCGTCTCAACAATGCGGCACCGACATACGTCACCAGGGCGCGCCCGCGTGGCGGTCAGCCACCACGTGGACGCGCCCTGGTCCCGCGTTCGTTCCTAGTCCTTAGAGCCGGCCTTCGCGCTGGAGCAGCTCTTGCACCGACAGGCCAACCTCGGCCTCGCCACCGAAACCGGTACCGAGCTTGCCGTTTTTGACGTTGTCACGGGCCAGCTCGTAGGCATCGGCCGGCAGGTCGACGTAGCCGACTTCCTTGGCCAGCTCGCCGCCTTCGGTCAGGTAGAAGTCGACGAAATCACGCACCGCCGGACGCTTGACCGAGGCGTCCTTGACGTAGATGAAGATCGGGCGCGACAGCGGCGTGTAGGTGCCGTTGTTGACCGTCTTGACCGACGGCATGATCGCCTCGGCCTCGGCGTCGGCCTTGATCGGCACCGCCTTCAGCTTGTCCTTGTTCTCTTCGTAGTAGGCCAGGCCGAAATAGCCCAGCGCGCCCTTGTCGCGGGACACGAACTGCACCACCACGTTGTCGTCCTCGGACGCCTGGAAGTCGCCACGCGAAGCCTTGGACTCACCGACCACCGCCTCGGTGAAGTAGTCGAACGTGCCGGAATCGGCACCCGGACCGGCCAGCTTCAGCGGCATGTCGGGGAAGGTGGAACGGATCTGGTTCCAGTTGGTCACCTTGCCCTGCGCGGCCGGCTCCCACATCTTCTTCAGTTCGGCGACGGTCAGGTAGTCGACGAAATCGTTTTCCTTGTTGACCACCACGGTCAGGCCGTCAAAGGCCACCGGCAGCTCGAAGAACTTGATGCCGGCCTCGGCGCACAGCTTCATCTCGCTTTCCTTGATCGGCCGCGAGGCGTTCGAGATGTCCGTCTCGCCACGGCAAAAGCGCTTGAAGCCACCACCGGTACCGGAAATGCCCACCGTCACCCGGATGTCGCCACCGGACTTCAACTGGAACTCCTCGGCCACCGCTTCGGTGATCGGATACACGGTGCTGGAACCGTCGATCTGAATCAGCTCGGCCGCGTGCGCGCTGGACAGCAGGCCGGCGCCGACTACGCCCGCCAGGCCAGCCACCCGGGCCGCGGCCTTCAGGGAATCGGAAACGTATTTCATCGTGAACACTCCTTGGGCTTATGAGCGAAGCATCGTTTCGCCAGCTCGTGGCGCACTATGCGCCACGAGCATGACGCTCGGGAGACAGCCAGCTTAGAACTTGGCCTCGAAGTCCACCTGCAGCGTATCGACGCTGGCGTCGTCGGTGACGCTGGCGACATCCGACTCGGTCATGAAGTAGGTGACCCCGAAGGCGAAGTTCTTGTTGATGTCGTACTTCGCCTTGACCTTGTGACCGCGACCGCCGACCTTGCCGTTGGCGAAATCGGAATCGGTGAAGCCACCCACCACGCCGTTGCGCTGCACGTCGCGGTAGTTGTAGTCCAGCTTGACACCGGCCAGCTTGGTCATGAAACCGACCAGCCAGGCTTCGTCCTGATCGGCATCCACGCCACGCGCGGCGCTGTTCTTCACGTACTGGCCGTACAGGGACAGCGGCAGCGGCAGGCCGCCGAAGTCGACCTGACCGAAGGCCTCGTACAGGCGGAACTCGTCGGTGGTGTTGCCGTTGACGGCGAGGAACATGCTGTCCTCGTCGTTGTCGTAGGCGTAAATGCTGCCGCCGAGCAGGACGTTGATGTCGTCGGTCGCCGCGATACGCGTACCGATCTGGCCCGAGTACAGGCGTGCGTCGTGCTTGAACTGCACACCCTCGCCGTCGACATTGTCCTCGAGCACGAAGTACCCGGCGCTACCGAACAGCTCGGCACCGCCCAGGTCGGTGCTGTAGGTCACCGCCGCGCCTTCCGGGTTGATGTCGCCGTCCCAGACGATGTCGCCCACCGCTTCCCACGGCTGCTTCATCTTGCCGCCGATCACGTGCAGGCCGGCCACCGCTTCCGGGTGGTAGTCGATGTAGGCCAGGTCCAGCCACAGCTGCTTCTTCTCGAAGTAGTCGTCCAGGCTCTGGTTGGTGGAACGGGCGTCCGAGTCGCTACCCGAGGCAATGCGGATGCCGGTGTCCACTTCCGGGTTGATCTCGGTATAGGCGCCCAGACGGGCCCGGATGCGCTGGCGATCCTTGTCCTTGGTGTCCGGCAGATCCTCGATCTCGACGTTCTCGTACCGTACGCGCACGTCCCCCTGGAGCTGGGTCTTCAGGGCCCAGCCGAGCTTGTCCTGCAGTGCCGCCACCTGTTCGGAGCTGGCCTGCTCGCTGGCGGCCTGCTCGCTGGCCAGGTCCGCCTTCAGTTCGGCGTGCTGGGCGGCGGTGATGGAACCGTTGGCCAGCAGCATGTCCAGCAGCTTCTGGTCGACGTTGCCGGCAAAGGCCGGGGCGGCGGCGAGCAGCAGCCCGCCGCAAATGCCTGCTGTCAGTGAACGCATGCGAATCTCCCTGCGTTGTGCGGGCGGCATCTGGCCGCCAAACCAAACCGGGCCGAAGCGGGCCCGGGACGCGATCCACCCGGCCCGTGGCCGGCGAAACGGGGCGCAGTGTCACAGCGTTATGTGACGCATTCGTTACACGACGACAGGAAATGTGACGGCGAGCGACCGGCGGGCGCCGGAACAGCGTCAGCCGGCGCTGCGTTGCGCCCCACCGTGGCGGCATACCAGGTCGGCCGTAAACACGCAGCCGAAGCGGCTGCCCTCGCCAGGCGCGCTGTGGATGGTCAGCTCGGCACCGTGGCGGGCCAGCGCATGCTTGACGATGGCCAGACCCAGTCCGGTGCCGCCGCGCGCCCGCGAACGGCTGGCGTCGACCCGGTAGAACCGTTCCGACAGACGCGGCAGGTGCTCGGCGGCAATGCCCTCGCCGTTGTCCTGCACTTCGAACCGGGCGCCACCGTCCGGCGTGGCTCGCCAGCGCAGGCGGATCAGGCTGCCGTCGGGTGTGTGCTGGACGGCGTTGCTGACCAGGTTGGAGAAGGCGCTGCGCAGCTCCAGTTCGCTGCCGCGCAGCCACAGGCCGTCATCGACGTCCAGTTCCAGGCGGTGCGCGCGCGCACCGCTGAGCGCCTGCGCCTCGCTGCGGATCAGCTGCAGCATGTTCGGCACGTTGACGTCACCGCTGCTGGCGCGGCTGGTGTCGCCCTCCAGTCGCGCCAGCATGAGCATGTCATCGATGATGCGCTGCATGCGCACGGTCTGCTGGGTCATCAGCTCCAGCGGCCGGTGCCAGCGCTGCGGCACGTTGTCCGGCTCCACGGTCAGGGCTTCGAGGAAACCGAAGATGACGGTCAGCGGCGTGCGCAGTTCGTGCGAGGCGTTGGCCACGAAATCGCGCCGCACCTGCTCCAGAAGCCGAACCTTGGTGATGTCGCGCACCACCAGCAGACGCCGCCCCTGACCGAAGCTGACCACCTGCGCCTGCAGCACCACCTCGTCACCGCTCGGCGAGGGAAACTCCACACCCTCGGCGGGGTCGCCGACGCCGCTGAAATACGCTCCGAAAGCCGGGTGTCGCACCACGTTGGTAATGCGCTGACCGAGGTCGCGCGGGGTGCGCAGGCCGAGCAGGCGCTGCGCCGCCTCGTTGCACCAGTCGATGCGGCCGTCCTCGGCCAGCAGCACGGCGGCGTCCGGCAGCGCCGCGCTGGATTCCTCGAACCGCTGCACGATCAGGCCCAGCCGACGGCGCATGGCCGCCGCCTCGCGGCGGGTCCGATACAGACGGTCGAACAGCTCGCCCCACAGGCCGATCGATTCCGGCGTCTCGGCGTCGACCTGCAGGCTGGCCCGCAGACGCAGCACATTGCGCACATGCCACGCCAGATAGGCCACCAGTCCCACACAGGCGCCGACCGAAGCCGTGCCGGCCACGGCGCCCGCCAGCGCACCCGTTGCCAACAGGCCACCACCGAGCGCGATCTCCTCGCCGGCGCCGCGAATCACAACTCAGTCTTTGCCCGACAGGCGGTAGCCGGCGCCGCGTACGGTCTGGATCAGCCGGTCGCGACCCGCCGGCGCCAGCGCCTCGCGCAAACGACGCACGTGCACGTCGACGGTGCGCTCCTCGATGTACACGTTGCGGCCCCACACCTGGTCGATCAGCTGACCGCGACTGTAGACGCGGTCCGGATGCGCCATCAGGAACTGCAGCAGCCGAAACTCGGTCGGCCCGACCTTCAGCTCGGTCCCGTCGGCCTGCACCCGGTGGCCGACCGGATCCAGGCGCAGGCCATCCACCACCAGCTCTTCGCCGGCCGCGTGCGGCGCGCCGCGCCGCAACACTGCCTTGATGCGCGCCAACAGCTCACGCGGCGAGAACGGCTTGGTGATGTAATCGTCGGCACCGGCGTCGAGCCCCGTGACCACGTCGGCCTCCTGCGTGCGCGCGGTCAGCATGATGACCGGGATGTCGCGCGTACCGGGGTCACGCTTGAGCTCCCGCGCGAATTCGATGCCGCTTTGTCCCGGCAGCATCCAGTCGAGCACGATCAGGTCCGGGTTGCCGTCGGCCACACGCGTGCGTGCCTGACGCGTGTCGTGCGCCAGCTGGCACTGATAGCCCTGCTCGTCGAGGGCATAGGTCACCATCTCGCAGATGGCCGGCTCGTCTTCAACGATGAGGATGCGTATGGACATGGCTGAACCCGGTCAGTGAGGTGGCGGCGGCCAACCCTCACCGGCCGCCAGCGGCACGCAACGGCACCGCAACAAGCGCCCGGGACGGCGCGCCGCGCCTCGCGCACTTCCGTGCCCGATGCCGCGGAGCCGGTCCCGCCGGCGCGGCGGTCCCGGCACACTGGACGGCACCGTCCACGGCACGGTCCAGAACTCCCTTCAGCGCGGGCATTTGGCGACAGGATTGTTGCAGTTCCAAGACAGACCGGTGACGACGCTCAGCCCAGGTGCCGGCGCAGAAAGTCCACGCTGCGCTGCCAGGCGGTGGCCGCCGAGGCGGCGTCGTAGCTCGCACGCTGGTCGCAGTTGAAGCCGTGGTCGGCCGGATAGACATACAGCTCGGACTCATCGATGCCATCGGCCACCTCGCGGATGGCCTCGACGTCGGTCATCGGAATGAAATGGTCTTTCTCGCCGAAGTGGAACTGGATCGGGCAGCGAATCTGCCCGGCCTCGCCCAGGAAGTTGGCAATTCCGCCGCCGTAGTAGGCAACCGCCGCAGCCGGCTCCAGGTTGGCCGCGCTGCGAAAACTCAGCAGGCCGCCCATGCAGAAACCGAGCACGCCCACCTTGCCGCCGCCCTGACGCAGGTGACGCATGCAGGCATCAATGTCGGCCAGCGCCTTGGCGTGGTCGAGCGCCTGCATCAGTTCGAAGCCGCGGCCGAAATCCGCCTCGCCGTAACCGAGCTGCACGCCCGGCTCGCTGCGGTGAAACAGGTCCGGCGCCAGCACGTTGAAGCCGGCCTGTGCCAGACGGTCGCACACGGCACGGATGTGACTGTTGACGCCAAAAATTTCCTGGATCACCACCACGCTGCCAGCGGCCTGTCCGGAAGCCGGCACGTGATACGCGGAAAAGCTGCCGTCAGCGGCACTGATCGTGATGTCGCCCATGAGGAATCTCCTGTGCGTTGAACGGATTGACTGCGGCGCGCGCCGTCAGCCGGCGGCCGCGAACACGTCCGGGTAGACCGCCGCCGCCTCGAACACCGGACCGTCCACGCATACGCGTGCCATGGCCGGCCCGGCTGGCGTCTCCAGGGGCACCACGCAACCGGCGCAGCCGCCCACGCCGCAGGCCATATGCTCTTCCAGGCACAGCTGGGCCGGCAAGCCGTGACGGGCCGCCAGTGCCGCCGCGGCACGCAGCATGGGCGTCGGACCACAGGCCACCAGCTGGGTCTGCGCCAGGGCGTCGGCGTCGAGCGCCGACAGGTACGCGCCGGCCAGGTCCGTGACATGGCCCTCGAAGCAGCCGGCGAACCCCTGCCCGGATGCCAGCCGGCTCGGAATGCCCCAGTCCTCGGCCAGCGGCAGGGCGGCGATGGTATCGGCCGGCATGCCGTCCACCAGCAGGGTGGACGGCCGCGGCTGAAACGGAAACGGCACCTCGGAACCCAGCAGCAACACCGGCTGCCACGGTGCGGCGCGCAGCGTCTGCGCCAGGAACAGCACCGGCGGCATGCCGACGCCGCCACCGATGGCCACCACCCGTGGACGCGTCGGATCGGGCGCGAACGGCCGGCCGATCGGCCCCAGCACACTCAAGGCCTCCCCGGCGCCTTGCTGGGTCAGCGCACGGGTGCCGACGCCCACCGCCTTGTACAGCACCTCCACCTGCCCGCTGCGTGCATCCGCGCGCAGGATGGACAGTGGCCGGCGCAGCGGCAGCTGCGGCCCGCAGCGCAGATGCACGAACTGTCCCGGCAGGGCGCGGGCAGCGATGTCCGGTGCGTTCAGGCGCAGCAGGTAATGGCCGCCGGGAAGGGCGGTATTGGCGTCGATGACGGCATCCTGCAGCAGGATGCTGGCGTCAGCGGTCATGGGAATTCTCCGACAGGCGGTAGACGGTTCGGCCGCCGAGCAGGGTCAGCGTCACCCGGCCGCGCAGCGTGCGGCCCCAGGCCGGCGTGCACTGGCCGGCGCTGTGCCAGCTGGCGGCATCCACCGTCCAGCGGGCCTGCGGATCCACCACGCACAGATCGGCCACGGCGCCGGCGCTCAGGCGCCCGCCATCCCCGAGAATCGTTCCCGGCTCGCTGGTCAGAGCCGCCAGCGCGCGCCGCAGCGGCACCTCACCGGCATCGACCAGCTCCAGCACCAGCGCCAGCAGGGCCTCGAAGCCCGCCGCGCCCGGCGTGCAACGGGCAAACGGCCGCCGCTTGGCCTCGCCGTCGACCGCGCGGTGATCGGAACAGACCGCGTCGAGCGTGCCGTCGGCCAGCGCCGCGCGCAGCGCCGCGCGGTCGCCGGCCTCGCGCAGCGGCGGACGCAGGTGGAAGGCCGGCGCATAGGCGCCGATATCCTCGTCGGTGAAATGCAGGTTCCACACCGGCGTGTCGGCGGTCACCGCCAGGCCGGCGGCCTTGGCCGCCCGCAGCAGTGCCACGCCGGCGGCACTCGACACCCCGTGCACATGCACCCGCGCCTGACAGGCGGTGGCCAGCGCCAGCGCCCGCGACAGTGCGGTCACCTCGGCCGCCACCGGAATGCCGGTCAGGCCCAGCTGCACACCGACCGCACCCTCGTGCACACAGCCATCGCCGGCCAGCTCGGCATCCTCGGCGTCGATCACCGCCGTCAGCCCGTGGCCGTGCGCGTACTCGAGGCCGCGGCGCAGCACGCGTGCCCCGATCGGCTGGCCACCCTGGCCGACCAGGCGGCAACCGGCCCGGCGCAACAGGCCGAGTTCCGCCAGCTGCTCGCCGCCCAGGCCCGCCGTCAGGGCGCCGACCGGCGCCAGGCGCAGCAGGCCCAGCGCCCGCGCACCGTCCCGCAGGCGCCCGATCACCGCCGGATTGTCCCAGCCGGCGGCCGGAGCCGGCATGACGCCCAGTTGCGTGATGCCGCCGGCGGCGGCGGCCTGCAGCTCGCGCCGCGACAGCGCATCCGGACTGCCGACCTGACCGGCCAGATCCACCAGCCCGGGCAGCACCCAGCGCCCGCGCACGTCCAACACCTCGCCGTCGCCGTGGTCCGGCAACGGGCCGATGGCAACGATGCGGCCGTCCTCGACGCGCACGTCGGCCACCGTGTCGGTGCCGCTGGCGGGGTCGATGACGCGCCCGCCGCGCAGCGTCAGCCGTGTCGCGTCACTCATCGCCACCACTCCCGCGCCCGAGCGTCTGCGCCAGCACCGCCATGCGGATGGCGATGCCGTTGGTGACCTGCGGCAGGATCAGCGAGCGCTTCCCGTCGGCCACTGCCGAGGCAATCTCCACGCCGCGGTTGATCGGGCCCGGGTGCATCACCAGCGCATCCGGCCGCGCCGCCGCCAACGCCGCCTCGGTCAGGCCGTACAGCGCGAAATACTCGCGGTCCGAGGGCACGAAACCGCCGGTCATGCGCTCGCGCTGCAAGCGCAGCATCATCACCACGTCGACACCGTCCAGCCCCTCGCGCGGGTCGTGACAGACCCGCCCGCCGAGACTCGCCAGACGCGGCGGCACCAGCGTCGGCGGGCCGACCAGCCGGATGTCGTCGACGCCCAGCAGGCGCAGGCCGGCCAGTTGCGAACGGGCCACGCGCGAGTGCAGCACGTCGCCGACGATGGCCACCTTGAGCCCCTCGAAACCGCCGCGGTGCTGGCGGATGGTGTACAGGTCCAGCAGCGCCTGCGTCGGGTGGGCGTGACAGCCGTCACCGGCGTTGACCACCGCCACCTGCGGCGCCACGTGGCTGGCGATCAGCTGCGCCGCGCCGCTGTCGGCGTGCCGCACCACAAAGGCGTCGGTCTGCATGGCCTCGAGGTTGGCGATGGTGTCGAGCAGGCTCTCGCCCTTGCTGGTGGACGATGCCGGCACATCCAGCGTCACCACGTCGGCCGACAGGCGCTTGGCGGCGATCTCGAAGGTGGTGCGGGTACGCGTCGACGCCTCGAAGAACAGCAGCACCACGGTCTTGCCACGCAGCAGCGGCACGCTCTTGATGCTGCGCCCGCCGACCTCGACCAGCGAGTCGGCCAGCGTGAACAGCGCGTCCACGGTGTCGCGCTGCAGGCCTTCCAGCGTCAGCAGGTGGCGCAGACGCCCCTGAGCGTCGTACTGGATCGCGCCCAGGCGCTTCGCCAGCGCGGCGTTCATGCCGGCTCCACGGTGGCGCGCAGCGGCTGCGGGCCGGACAGGCGCAGGCGCCGGTCGGCCGGCAACGCCAGCTGCAGCCCGACCGCATCGGCGGCCACCGGCAACTCGCGCCCGCCGCGGTCGACCAGCACCAGCAGGCGCACACAGGCCGGGCGACCGAAATCGAACAGCTCGCGCAGCGCCGCGCACACCGTACGGCCGGTGTGCAGCACATCGTCGACCAGCACGATCTGCCGGTTGTCGACGCTCGGCGGCAACGACGACGGCCGCACGGCGGACTTGAGTCCGGCACGCTGCAGGTCGTCGCGGTAGAAGCCAACGTCCAGGCCGGCCACCGGCGTGGTCAGGCCCAGGCGCTGGTGCAGCCATTGCGCCAGCCAGATGCCACCGGTCTCGATGCCGACCAGCAGCGGATCGTCCAGCCGGAGGGCAGCACAGGCGGTGGCCAGATGCTCCAGCGCGGCGGCCAGATCGGCCTCAGTGGGCGTGTTCGGCAAGCCAGGTCTCCACAATGATGGCGGCCGCCACGGCGTCGCGCCGCTCACGCATGGCCGGCGGGCGTCTGCCGTCGGCGGCCAGCCGTGCCTCGGCCTCGTGCGAGGACAGCCGCTCGTCGATCAGCGCCACGGCCAGGCCACTGCGGTCGCCCAGTTCGGTGGCGAAGCGGCGCGCTGCCTGGCTGACCGTGGTGTCGCTGCCGTCGGCGGCCAGCGGCAGGCCGACCACCAGCGTTTGCGGACGCCACTGCGCCAGCAACGCGTCGAACGCGCCCCAGCCGCCAAACTGCGGATTGACCAGCGTCGTCAGCGGTGTGGCGGTACCGGTCAGCGCCTGGCCGGTGGCCACGCCGACGCGCTTTTGGCCGTAGTCGAAGCCCAGCACCAGACCGCTCACGCGTGACCTGCGCGACCGGGCAGCAGGTCCAGGTCGACACCGATCGAGGCGGCCGCCGCGCGCCAGCGCTGCTCCACCTCCATGCCAAACAGCAGGTCCGCCCGGCCGGGCGCAGTCAACCAGGCGTTGTCGGCCAACTCCTGCTCAAGCTGGCCGGCGCCCCAACCGGCATAGCCCAGGCAGACCAGGAAATCCTCGGGCCCCACACCGCGGGCAATGCTGGCCAGCAAGTCCATGGAGCCCGTCAAACCGATCTCGCCCGTGACCGCCAGGGTCGAATCCCAGCGTCCCAGCGGCCGGTGCAGGATCAGGCAGGCGTTGTCCTGCACCGGCCCACCGGAGTAGACCGGCAGGCCCGCGATGGCCGAGTCGGCGGCCTGCAGGCCGACCTGCGCCAGCAACTCGCCGAGGCTCAGCGGCAGCGGACGGTTGACGACCAAACCCAGGGCACCGCCCTCACCGTGCTCGCACAGATAGGTAACCGACTGGCGAAACGTGCCGTCCGCCAGCGTCGGCATGGCAATCAGCAAGTGGTGGCTCAGGTCGAGGGTATCGGGCATGGCGGCATTCTAGCAGCGCTGTCCTGTCGGCCCGCCGCACAACACCGGCGCCGAGACGACTCAGTTGTCGGCCAGCGCCCGACCGTCGATGAACTGCCAGGTACGGGTGATGACCAGGATGTCGGCTTCTTCCCGGATGTCCGGCGGAAACGGCGCGTAGGGCGCCGCCAGGCGCACGATGTCCTGCGCCGCGCGATCCAGCACCGCGTGGCCCGAGCTGCGGCGCAGGACACTGTCGATGAGGCTGCCATCCGGCGCGATACGCACCGACAGACGCAGGCTGCCGGACAGGCCCTGGCGGCGCGCCTCGGCCGGGTAGTTGAGCCGGCCGATCGCTTCCACCTTGCGCCGCCAGGCCTCCATGTAGGCCGCGTACTTGTACTCGCGCGTGCGCGCCGTGATGAACTTCTCGCGCGGAATCTTGGCGTAGGCGCGCTGCTGGGCGTCCAGGCGTGCCTGCAGCTGCGCGTACCGCCGCGCCCCGCTCATCAGAGCCTCGGCACTGGGCGTGTGTGCGGCCGGCCCCGACTCAGGGGCGGCCTGCACTTTCGCCGGCTTGTCTTGTGAGCTGGTGAGCAGCTGCCGCTTGGCCGGCGCCGGCGCCGGCACGGGTGGCGTCGGGTCCGGCGCCGGGGCCGGTGCCGCCGGCTGCGGGCGCCCCGGCGCCACCGTCGTGGGGACACGCGGCTTCGAATGGTTGCCGCCCCCGGCGCTGCTGACCTCGGCCAGGTAGTCGGCCTCCTTGGGCGCCCGCTGGGCGGGCGCGCGCTGCACCAGGGTGATTTCCAGCGTTGGTGCCACGCTGGGCGGCGGCGGCTGCGGCAGACGCACGTGCAGGCCCAGCGCCAGCACCAGATGCACCGCCAGCGCATACAGCACGGTCACGGTCAGCCGCGCCCCCGGCGGCATGGGAGCGGCTGTACGCATGGACAGCGCCGCTGCGTCGCTCATGCCGCCGCGGTCAGCGCTCGGCCAGGCGCCGCTCGATGGCGTCGAACACCTGGCCGGCGATGTTCAGGCCGTACAGGGCGTCCAGCTCGCGGGCGCAGGTGGGACTGGTGACGTTGATCTCGGTGAGGTAGTCGCCGATCACGTCCAGACCGACGAACAGCAACCCTTTCTCGCGCAGCGTGGGACCGACCTGCGCGGCAATCCAGCGGTCGCGGTCGGTCAGCTCACGGCCCTCGCCGCGGCCACCGGCGGCCAGGTTGCCGCGCGTCTCGCCGGCCGCCGGGATGCGCGCCAGGGCGTGCGACACCGGCTCTCCGTCGACCATCAGGATGCGCTTGTCGCCGTGCACGATGTCCGGAATGTAGCGCTGCGCCATGATCGGCCGCGCCTGGTGGCGCGTCAGCGTCTCGATCACCACACCGAGATTGGGATCACCTTCGCGCAGCCGGAACACCGACGCGCCGCCCATCATGTCCAGCGGTTTCAGGATGATGTCGCCGTGCTCGTCCAGGAAGGACCGGATGTGCCGGTCCGAACTGGTCACCAGGGTCGGCGGCGTGCACTGGCCGAACCAGGCCGTGTACAGCTTCTCGTTGACCTCGCGCAGCGCCTGCGGGCGGTTCACCACCAGCACGCCGGCATGCTCGGCCCGTTCGAGCAGGTAGGTGGTGTACAGGTACTCCTGATCGACCGGCGGGTCCTTGCGCATGAGGATGACGTCGAGCTCCGCCAACGGCCCGAACGCCTCGCCGCGAAAATTGAACCAGTGCTTCGGGTCGTCCTGCACCTCGACCAGGCGACGGCTGGCGAACACCCGCCCGTCGCGCATCAGCAGGTCGGACTGCTCCATGTAGTGCAGCTCGCAGCCGCGCCGCTGCGCCTCGAGCATCAGCGCCAGCGTGGTGTCCTTCTTCGGCTTGATGCCGGCGATGGGGTCCATGATGACCCCGACCCGATACTCAGCCATGGGCAGCCATCTCCCGCGCCGCCGCCAGCAGCGCCAGCCGCGCCACCACGCCGTAGGCGTAGAAGCGGTTCGGCGCCGCATCCGGCGCCTGGCCGCAGTCCGGCGTGTTGCACGGCTCGACGAAGGCCAGCGGCTCGAAATGCATGCCCGGCGCGTTCAGGTTCTCGTCCGCGCCGCGACCGGTGTGCACGCGGTAGAAGCCGCCGACCACGTGCTGGTCGATCATGTACACCACCGGCTCGGCCACCGCCGGCGGGTCGCCGACCGTCTCGAAGGTGTACACGCCTTCCTGCATGATCACCTGGCGCACCGCCTGGCTGTCCTTGCTGGCCGCCATGCGCTTGCGCTCCTTGCGGTTCAGGTCGCGCACGTCATCGACGCTGCGGGCGGTCATCACGCCCATGCCGTAGCTGCCGGCGTCGGCCTTGATGATGACGAACGGCTCGCGGTCGATGCCGTACTCACGGTACTTCAGGCGGATCGATTCGAGCAGCACCTCGACGTTGCCGGCCAGGCACTCCTCACCTTCGCGGGCCAGGAAATCCACCTCGCCGCACTGGCGGAAATAGGGGTCGATCAGCCATGGATCGAGCTCGATGCGCGCGCCGAACTCGCGCGCCACGTCACGGTAGTGGCCGAAGTGCACCGACTTGCGCCGCTGCGACCAGCCCAGCGCCAGCGCCGGCAGCACCGGTTGCGCCACGCCTTCCAGCACCGGCGGCCGGCCGGCCGACAGGTCGTTGTTGAGCAACACGAAACAGGGGTCGAAACCGGCCACGCCGACGCGCTCGCCGTGGCGCTGCAGGGGCTCCAGGCGCAGGCTGGCGCCGGACGGCAGCGACAGCGTCTGCGGCGCGCTCAACTCCGCCAGCAGCGAGCCGATGCGCACCTCGTAACCGGCGCTTTCCAGGATGCGCTTCAGGACCGCCACGCTCTCCAGGTAGAACTGGTTGCGGGTGTGGCTTTCCGGGATCAGCAACACGCCGCACGAGCGCGGACAGACGCGCTCAATGGCGTTCTGCATGGCCTGCACGCACAGCGGCAGCGAACGCTCGCCGAGGTTGTTGAAACCGGCCGGGAACAGATTGGTGTCCACCGGCGCCAGCTTGAAGCCGGCATTGCGCAGGTCGACCGAGCAGTACAGGGGGGCCTGGGTGGCGCGAAACTGGTCGCGGAACCACCCCTCAATGGCGACCTGCCGGTGCAGCAACTGCGCCTCGAGCTGCAACAACGGGCCGGTCAGGCTGGTCATCAGATGCGGCACCGGCGATGCGGCGGGCGAGACGTCGTTCATGGTGTCAGTGCGATCGCGGGACGGGCGGCTATTGAAGCACAGCGACGGCGACACCCGGCCTGCCTGAGATCAGCCCTTCGACACGCGCCGTCACCGCGCCCATCGGGCCGCTCGACTCACGCCCAGGCCCGCCTCAACTGCGCGACGCCCCTTCCCGGCTGCGACCCGGCACCACCGCCTCCACCCACAGGCCTATCTCCACCGCCTGACGCGGCGGGATGCGGTAGAAGTCGGTGGCGCGCAGCGCGTTGCGGAACATGAACACATAGAACCGCTCGCGCAGGCGGTCCAGCCAATGCATGTCCGGCGGGACGATCAGCGTCTCGCGGCCAATGAAATACGTAATCTCGGTCGGATCAACCGTCAGCCCCTGGGTCGCGGCCGCCTCCATGGCGCGCGGCAGGTCGGGGTTCTCGGCGAACCCGTACCGCACGAACAGGCGGTAGAAACCCTGCTCCAAAGGCTCCACCAGCAGGCGCTCGTCGGGCGGCACACGCGGCGTGTCGCGGTTTTCCACCGTCAGCAGAATCACCCGCTCGTGCAGCGCGTGGGCATGGCGCAGGTGGTGCTGCAGGGCCGGCGGGGCACCCAGCTTCGGCGCCGTCATGAACACCGCCGCGCCCGGCACGCGCGCCACCCGTTCTCGCGCCAGGCGCGAGAACAGCGTCGGCAGGGGCAGGGTCTCGGTGCGCAGCATGCCGATCAGGTTCTGCCGCCCCCACGCCCAGTTGCGCATCAGCGCATAGATGACCGCGCCGAACACCAGCACGATCCATCCGCCACGCGGAATGCGCAGCAGGTTGGCGGTAAAGAACGTGAGGTCCACCGTGAGGAAGGTCAGCGTGACCAGCGCCGCCGCATACGCCGGCCAGCGCGCGCGCCAGCGCAGGGCGAAATACAGCATGCCGGTGGTGATGACCAGGGAGATGCTGATCGCCAGGCCGTACACGACCGCCAGAGCGCTGGACGAGCGGGTGGCCAGCACCACGATGATGCACGCGATGGCCAGCACCACATTCAGCGCCGGCAGGTAAACCTGCCCGGCCGTGGCGGCGGATGTCTGGATCACTTTCAGACGCGGCACCAGGCCCATCTGGATGGCCTGCCGGGTGATGGAAAACGCACCCGAAATCACCGCCTGCGACGCAATCACCGTGGCCGCGGTGGCCAGGGCGATCAGCGGGAACAGCAGCGGCCGCGGCGCCAGCTCGAAGAACGGCTGCACCACCGTGCCCGGATGGGTCAGGTAATGCGCGCCCTGCCCGAAGTACGACAACAGCAGCGACGGAAACACCAGGGCGAACCACGCCAGCACGATCGGCCGGCGCCCGAAGTGGCCCAGGTCCGCGTACAGCGCCTCCGCGCCGGTAACCACCAGAAACACTGCGCCCAACACCACCAGCGCCGTCATGCGCTGCTCCACCAGAAACTGGATGGCATAGCGTGGATCGACGGCCGCCAGCACCTGCGGCGCCTCGAGCACCGCGCGCGCGCCGAGCACGCCCATGGTCAGGAACCACACCGCGGTGATCGGCCCGAACAGCGCGCCGATTCCGGCCGTGCCGCGTTTTTGCAGCCTGAACAGGCCGATCAGAATGCCCACTGTGATGGGCACCACGGCCGGCGCCATTTGCGGCGCCGCCACCGTCAGCCCCTCGACGGCCGACAGCACCGAGATCGCCGGCGTGATGACGCCGTCGCACAACACCAGCGCCGCGCCGAGCACCGCCAGCGCCTGAATCACGCCCCCCAGGCGCTGGCCGCGCATGTGACGCTGGGGACGCAGCAGCGCCAGCAGCGCCAGCAGCCCGCCCTCGCCGCGGTTGTCGTGACGCAGCACCAGCATCTGATACTCGAACGTGATCAGCAGCGTCAGTGCCCAGAACATCAGCGACAGCACGCCGAGCACATTGTCCGGGGTCGGCTCGACGCCACGGCTGAAGCACTCGCGCAGGGCGTAGATGGGACTGGTGCCGATGTCGCCGTAAACGACGCCGAGTGCGCCGAGGCTCAGCAGGCCGAGCCGGCGCACGCCGGTTGCTCCGTGGGGTTGACTCATCAGGTGTCGTTCAGCTCGCGCTCAGGCGCAGGGCACCCCGGTGCCACCGAGGCCGCAATATCCGGCGGGATTCTTGGCCAGATACTGCTGGTGATAATCCTCGGCGTAGTAGAACGGCCCGGCCGCGGCGATTTCGGTGCTGATCGGCCCGTACCCGGCCCCCGCCAGGGCGGCGGCGTAGGCGGCGCGGGAAGCCTCGGCGGCGGCGTGCTGTGCGTCGCCGAAGGTGTAGATGGCGGAACGGTACTGGGTGCCGATGTCGTTGCCCTGGCGCATGCCCTGGGTGGGATCGTGACTCTCCCAGAACACGCGCAGCAGCGCCTCGTACCGGATCTGCGCCGGGTCGTACACCACCAGCACCACCTCGGTGTGGCCGGTGGCGCCGCTGCAGACTTCCTCGTAGGTCGGGTTCGGCGTGTGGCCGCCGGCGTAACCGACCGCCGTGGTCCATACCCCGGGCTGCTGCCAGAAGCGCCGCTCGGCGCCCCAGAAACAGCCCAGGCCGAACACCGCCTGCTGCAGCCCTACCGGGAAGGGGCCCTGCAGCGGATGTCCGAGCACCACGTGTCGGTCAGCGACCGGCATCGCGGTCGCGCGGCCGGGCAAGGCCTGCTCCGGCGTGGGTAGCTCCAGCGATTTGCCGAACAGACGCATGCATCCCCCCGCAGGCGTGAGAGCGAAATTATAGGCGCGCGGCCTGACCGGCCGCGCTCAAACCAGCGACGGCACGGCGTACAGATCGTGCGCGTCGGCGTCCTCGACGTCCACCAGCAGCACATCGCCGACCGCCACACCCTCGGCGTCGGACAGGTACACCACGCCGTCGATTTCCGGCGCGTCCGCATAACTGCGGGCGATGGCGCCGTCGTCGCCGATCTGGTCGACCAGCACCTCCAGGGTGCGGCCGATCTTGTCCTGCAAGCGCCGCGCGCTGATGGCGGCCTGTCGCTCCATGAAACGGGCGAGCCGCTCCTGCTTCACCGCTTCCGGCACCGCGCCCGGCAGGGCGTTGGCCGCGGCACCGGCCACCGGCGAGTAGGGGAAGCAGCCGACGCGGTCCAGCTGCGCCTGGTCGAGGAACGCCAGCAGCGCCTCGAAATCGGCCTCGGTCTCGCCCGGAAAGCCGACGATGAAGGTGCTGCGAACGGTCAGATCCGGACACACCGCGCGCCAGCCGTGAATGCGCTCGAGCGTGTTCTCCACCGCCGCCGGCCGGCGCATGGCCTTCAGGATGGCCGGGCTGGCGTGCTGCAGCGGCACGTCGAGGTAGGGCAGCACCAGGCCGTCGGCCATCAGCGGAATCAGCGCGTCGACGTGGGGATAGGGGTAGACGTAATGCAGGCGCACCCAGGCGTCGAGCTGGCCCAGCTCGCGCGCCAGCGTCACAAGATCGCCTTTCAGCGGCCGGCCGCCATGAAAGCCGGTGCGGTACTTCACGTCCACGCCGTAGGCGCTGGTGTCCTGCGAGATCACCAGCAGCTCGCGCACGCCGGCGTCGACCAGGGCTTCCGCCTCGGTCAGCACGTCACCGATCGGACGGCTGACCAGGTCGCCGCGCATCGACGGAATGATGCAGAAGCTGCAACGGTGGTTGCAGCCCTCGGAAATCTTCAGGTACGCGTAGTGCGGCGGTGTCAGGCGCAGCCCCTGCGGCGGCAGCAGGTCGACGTAGGGGTCGTGCGCGCGCGGCGGCGGGGGCGGCAGGTGCCGCTGCACCGCGGTCACCACCTCGGCATAGGCATGCGGACCGGTGACCGCCAGTACCTGCGGGTGGTGCTCGAGAATCTCGCTGGCCTGCGCACCCAGGCACCCGGTGACGATGACCTTGCCGTTCTCGGCCAGCGCCTCGCCGATGGCATCCAGCGATTCGCGCTTGGCGTCGTCGATGAAACCACAGGTGTTGACCACCACCAGGTCGGCACCGGCGTAACTGTCCGACAGCGCATACCCGCCGCCACGCAGCTCGGTCATGATGCGTTCCGAGTCGACCAGCGCCTTGGGACAGCCAAGGCTGACGAAACCAATGGTGGGAAGCGACATGCAGCGGGGCCGTGGAAGGCCGGATGACGTGGGCGCAAGGGCGCGGATTCTAGCAGCATGCAACCGGCGCCGAACCCGAACCGCGCCGCCGACCGCCGGGCACTGCGCCACACGCCGGTTTGAAACCCTGCCTTCAACTGGCGTAGGGTAGCCTCGACTGCCGTACCGACCGCACTGCTGCAAGGGGAACCGCCTACCCGGACCGCCGCATGCAGAACACGGACCCCGCCACCGGCCAGCCGCACCGGCTGACCGAACACGACGTCTACCTGTTCCGCGAGGGTTCCCACACCCGGCTGTACCAAAAACTTGGTGCCCACCCGTGCAGCGAGGGCGGTCGCCAGGGCGTGCACTTCGCGCTGTGGGCGCCCAACGCCGCGCGGGCGTCGGTGATCGGCGATTTCAACGACTGGAACCCGGACGCCCATCCGCTGCATGCCCGCGACGACCAGTCCGGCATCTGGGAAGGTTTCGTCGCCGGCCCGACGGTCGGCGCTCATTACAAGTTCCACATCGTCTCGCGCTACCACGGCTACCGGGTGGACAAGGCCGACCCGTTCGCCGTGTGCAGCGAGGCGCCGCCACACACCGCCTCGCGCGTGTGGTCGCTGGACTACGACTGGGGCGACGCCGACTGGATGGCGCGGCGCGCCCGCGCCAATGCGCTCGACGCGCCGATGGCGGTGTACGAGGTGCACCTGGGTTCGTGGCGGCGCACGGCGGAGGCGGGCGACCGCCCGCTGACCTACCGCGAGCTGGCACCGCTGCTGGCGGCCCACGTGCAGGCGCTCGGCTTCACCCACGTCGAACTGCTGCCGGTCATGGAGCACCCGTTCTACGGTTCCTGGGGCTACCAGACCACCGGCTATTTCGCGCCGACCGCCCGCTACGGCAGCCCGCAGGACCTGATGTACCTCATCGACCACCTGCACCGCGCCGGCATTGGCGTGATCCTGGACTGGGTGCCGTCGCACTTCCCGTCGGACGAGCACGGCCTGGCCTACTTCGACGGCACGCACCTGTTCGAGCACGCCGACCCGCGCCAGGGCTATCACCCGGAGTGGAACAGCGCCATCTTCAACTACGCCCGCGACGAAGTGCGGGCGTTTTTGCTGTCCAGCGCCCTGTTCTGGCTGGACCACTACCACGTCGATGGCCTGCGCGTGGACGCGGTGGCGTCCATGCTGTACCTGGACTATGCCCGCCGCGACGGCGAGTGGATCCCCAACCGCCACGTCGGGCGCGAGAACCTGGAGGCGATGACCTTCCTGCGCCGCCTGAACGAGGCCGTCTACCGCGACCATCCGGACGTGCAGACCTTCGCCGAGGAGTCCACCGCCTGGCCCATGGTGTCGCGCCCCAGCTACGCCGGCGGGCTGGGCTTCGGCCTCAAATGGAACATGGGCTGGATGCACGACACCCTGAAGTACTTCCAGCTCGACCCCATCCACCGCCGCCACCACCACGGCCAGGTCTCGTTCAGCATCTGGTACGCCTTCAGCGAGAACTTCATCCTGCCGCTCTCGCACGACGAGGTGGTGCACGGCAAGGGCGCCCTGATCGGCAAGATGCCCGGCGACGAGTGGCGCCAGTTCGCCAACCTGCGCCTGCTGTACGGCTACATGTGGGCGCATCCGGGCAAGAAGCTGCTGTTCATGGGCGGCGAGTTCGGCCAGCGGCGCGAGTGGCAGCACGACGAGGGCCTCGAATGGCACGTGCTGCAGTACCCGCTGCACGGCGGCCTGCAGCAGTGGGTGGGCGACCTCAACCACTGCTACCGCCAGCAGCCGGCCCTGTACACGCAGGACTTCACCCCGGACGGCTTCGCCTGGGTGGACTTTCATGACTGGGAGCAATCGGTGCTCAGCTTCCTGCGCCGCGGCACCGACCCGGACGACATACTGCTGGTCGTGTGCAACTTCACCCCGGTGCCGCGCCACAACTACCGCGTCGGCGTGCCGCGCGGCGGGCGCTGGCGCGAGCTGCTCAACAGCGACGCCACCACCTACGGCGGCAGCGGCGTGGGCAACCTGGGCGAGATCGAGACCGCGCCCGTGGCCGCGCAGGGCCACTACCAGTCGTTGTCGCTGGTGTTGCCGCCGCTGGGGGTGCTGTACCTGAAACCGGTCGACGGGGGCTGAGCCCGATGCCCGCATCCACGCGCACCGACGCCACCCTCCCACCGCCCATCACGGTCGAGGGCCGTCAGCGGGTGGTCATCGAGGGCGTGACGCCATGCGTCGACGGCGGGCGCTTTGCGATCAAGCGCGTGCTCGGCGAGTCGGTGCAGGTCGAGGCGGACATCTTCTGCGACGGCCACGACGTGCTGCGCTGCCTGCTGCGCCACCGCCACGGTGCCGACGACCCGTGGCGGGAAACACCGCTGCGGGCGGTGGGCAACGACCGCTGGCGGGGCAGCTTCACGGTCGACACCCTGGGCACGTACGAGTACACGCTGACCGCCTGGGTCGACCCGTTCCTGACCTGGCAGCACGACCTGCTGCGCCGGCAGGACCCGCAGGACATCGCCCTGGCGCAGCAGATCGGCGCCAGCCACCTGGCGGCCGCCGCGGCGCGCGCCGACGGCGACGACCGTCAGCGCCTGCACGCACTGGCCGACCGCCTGCTGGCCGCCGCGCCCCAGGACGCCGCCACGGTGGCCAGCGACGGCGAACTGCTGGCGCTGATGGCCCGTCACGGCGAACGGCGCTTCGCCGCCACCCATGCGCCCGTACTGACGGTGTGGGCCGAACCCGTGCGGGCACGCTTTTCCGCCTGGTACGAGCTGTTCCCGCGCTCGTGCCTGCGCGAAGGCCAGAGCCACGGCACGCTGGCCGGCGCCGAACAGCGCCTGCCGGACATCGCCGCCATGGGCTTCGACGTGCTGTACCTGCCGCCGATACACCCCATCGGCCGCGCCTTTCGCAAGGGCCCCAACAACACCCTGGTGGCCGGACCGGACGACCCCGGCTGTCCGTGGGCCATCGGCGCCGCCGAGGGCGGCCACACCACCGTGCACCCGCAGCTGGGCACGCTGGACGACTTCCGCCGCCTGCTGACGCGGGCCCGCGAGCACGGCATCGAACTGGCCATGGACCTGGCCTTCCAGTGCGCGCCAGACCATCCCTATGTCGGCGAGCACCCGGCCTGGTTCCGCTGGCGACCGGACGGCACCGTGCAGTATGCGGAGAACCCGCCCAAGAAATATCAGGACATCTACCCGTTCGACTTCGAGACCGACGACTGGCAGGCCCTGTGGCAGGAACTGCTGGGCGTCACGAACTTCTGGCTCGAACAGGGCGTGCGCATCTTCCGCGTCGACAACCCGCACACCAAGCCGTTCGCGCTGTGGGCGTGGCTGATCGGCGACGTCAAGCGCCGCCACCCGGACGCCATCTTCCTGTCCGAGGCGTTCACCCGGCCGCGCATCATGCACCGCCTGGCCAAGCTCGGCTTCACGCAGTCGTACACCTACTTCGCCTGGCGCAACACCAAGCAGGAGCTGACCGACTACTTCACCGAACTGGCCCAGCACACGTCGCGCGAATACTTCCGCCCCAACCTGTGGCCGAACACGCCGGACATCCTGACCGAGTTCCTGCAGTTCGGCGGGCGGGCGGCGTTCATGCTGCGCGGCGCGCTGGCGGCCACCCTGGGGGCCAGCTACGGCGTCTACGGCCCGGCCTTCGAGCTGTGCGAGCACGCGCCGCGCGAGCCGGGCAGCGAGGAATACCGCGATTCGGAGAAATACCAGGTGCGCCGCTGGGACCTGACCCGGGCGGACAGCCTGCGCGACTACCTGACCCGCCTGAACCGCATCCGGCGCGACAACCCGGCCCTGCAGGCGGACTGGAGCCTGCGCTTTCACCCGGTCGACAACGACCTGCTGCTGTGCTTCAGCAAATCGCCACCGGACGACGACGAGGGCGACGTGATCGTGGTGGTGGCCAACCTCGACCCGCACCACACGCAGACCGGCTGGATCGACCTGCCGCTGGCCGACCTCGGCATCGACCCGCAGCGGCCCTATCAGGCGCACGACCTGCTGTCCGGCGCGCGCTACCTGTGGCAGGGCGCGCGCAACTTCGTGCAGCTCGACCCGGCGGCGGCGCCCGTGCACATCCTGCGCCTGCGCCGGCGCCTGCGCAGCGAACGCGACTTCGACTACTTCCAATGAACACGGCCAGCGACACCCATCCCGCCGCCGCCGACACCGACTGGTGGCACGACCCGCTGTGGTTCAAGGACGCCATCATCTACGAGCTGCACGTGAAGGCGTTCTTCGACAGCAACCAGGACGGTATCGGCGACTTCCGCGGCCTGACCGAGAAGCTCGACTACCTCAAGGAACTGGGCGTCAACACGCTGTGGCTGCTGCCGTTCTACCCGTCGCCGTTTCGTGACGACGGCTACGACATCGCCGACTACCACAACGTCGACCCGCAGTACGGCACGCGCGCCGACTTCAAGCAGTTCGTGCGCGAGGCGCACCGCCGCCACCTGAAGGTGATCACCGAGCTGGTCATCAACCACACCTCGGACCAGCATCCGTGGTTCCAGGCCGCCCGCCAGGCGCCGCCGGGCTCGTCCAAGCGCAACTACTACGTGTGGAGCGACGACGACCACCGGTTCGCCGACACCCGCATCATCTTCACCGACACCGAAAAATCCAACTGGGCCTGGGACGACACCGCCGGGGCCTACTACTGGCACCGCTTCTTCTCGCACCAGCCGGACCTGAACCACAACAACCCGGCCGTGGTGAAGGCGGTGATCCGCATCATGCGCTTCTGGCTGGACATGGGCGTCGACGGCCTGCGCCTGGACGCCATCCCCTACCTGTGCGTGCGCGAGGGCACCTCCAACGAGAACCTGCCCGAAACGCACGCCGTCATCCGCCAGATGCGTGCGGTCATCGACGCCCATTACGGCAACCGCATGCTGCTGGCCGAGGCCAACCAGTGGCCGGAGGACGTGCGCGAGTACTTCGGCGACGGCGACGAGTGCCACATGGCCTACCACTTCCCGCTGATGCCGCGCCTGTACATGGCCATCGCCCAGGAGGACCGCCACCCCATCGTCGAGATCATGGCGCAGACGCCGGACATCCCGGACAACTGCCAGTGGGCCATCTTCCTGCGCAACCACGACGAGCTGACCCTGGAGATGGTCACCAGCCGCGAGCGCGACTACATGTACAGCATGTACGCCGCCGACCCGCGCATGCGCGTCAACGTCGGCATCCGCCGCCGCCTGGCGCCGCTGATGGACAACCACCGCGAGAAGATCGACCTCATCAACTTCCTGCTGATGACCCTCCCCGGCTCGCCGATCCTCTACTACGGCGACGAGATCGGCATGGGCGACAACATCTACCTGGGCGACCGCAACGGCGTGCGCACCCCCATGCAGTGGAGCCCGGACCGCAACGGCGGGTTCTCGCGCACCGACCCGCAGCGGCTGTTCCTGCCGCCGATCATGGACCCCATCTACGGATACGACGCCGTCAACGTGGAGGCCCAGACGCGCAGCCCGTCATCACTGCTGAACTGGCTCAAGCGCCTGATCGCCGCGCGCAAGAACCACCGTGCCTTCGGCCGCGGCACGCTGCGCTTCCTGGAACCGGGCAACCGCAAGATCCTGGCCTATGTGCGCGAATGGCAGGACGAGAAGATCCTGTGCGTGGTCAACCTGTCGCGCCAGGCGCAGCCGGTGGAACTGAACCTCGCCGAATTCCGCGGCCGGGTGCCGGTGGAACTGCTCGGCCA
>NZ_JBFJTF010000012.1:0-26670 GCF_041625615.1 Immundisolibacter sp.
CCGGTCAGGCCCTGGCGCTGGCCGAAGCCGCTTTGTCCGCCCCCGGCCCGCTGCTGGTCGTGGCGGCCGACACGCCGGCGGCCGAGCGCCTGCAACGCGAGATCCCGTTCTTCGCCGGCGGCGAGCTGCCGGTGCTGCTGTTTCCCGATTGGGAAACCCTGCCCTACGACGCCTTCTCGCCACACCAGGACCTGATCTCCGACCGCCTGGCCGCCCTGCACCGCCTGCCCGCCCTCACCCGGGGTGTGGTGATCGTGCCGATCGCCACGCTGATGCAGCGCGTGGCGCCGCAGACCTACCTCGACGCCTACAGCCTGCGCCTGAAGCGTGGTGACCGACTGAACCTCACGGACATGCGCGAGCGGTTGATCCGCGCCGGCTACAGCGCCGTCACCCAGGTGATGGAACATGGCGAGTTCGCCATCCGGGGCGGTCTGCTGGACCTGTTCCCGATGGGCAGTGACACGCCGTTCCGGGTCGAGCTGTTCGACGACGAGGTCGACTCGATCCGCCGTTTCGACCCGGAAACCCAGCGTTCCCAGGACCCTCTGCCGGGCGTCGACCTGCTGCCGGGGCGCGAGTTCCCGGTCAATCCGCAGGCGGTCGAGCGCTTCTACCAGCGCTACATGCAGGTATTCGAGGCCAACCCGGCGCGCTCGGCGCTGTACCGCGAGTTGCAGGCCGGTCGCCCGCCGGCGGGCATCGAGTTCTACCTGCCGCTGTTTTTCGAGGCCACGGCCACGCTGTTCGACTACCTGCCGCAGGACACCGTCATCGCTTGGCAAGAAGGCTGCCTCAGCGCCGGCGAGGCGTTCTGGAACACCGTGCGCGAACGCCATGCCGCGCGCAGTCAGGCGCCGGACTACCCGCCGTTGCCGCCGGGCGAGCTGTACCTGGAGCCGGGCAGCGTGTTCGCGGCGTTCAAGGGCTTCGCCCAGGTGGCGCTGCGCGACGGGCCGGACGCCGACGCCCTGGCACTGGCCACGCCACCGGCGCTGCCGGTCGACAGCCGCGCCGCCCGGCCGCTGGCGGCGCTCGAGGATTTCATTGCCGGCTTCACCGGGCGCACCCTGATCGCGGCCGAGAGCCTCGGCCGGCGCGAAACCCTGCGCGAGCTGCTGGCCCGCCAGAAGCTGGCCGTGGACGTGGTCGACGACTGGGCGCAGTTTTGCGCCGGCACGGCACCGCTGGCGCTGGCCGTGGCACCGGTGGACGCCGGCCTGCTGCTGCCGCGTGCCGGTGTCGCCGTGGTGGCGGAAAGCCAGATCTACGGCGAACACGTGGTGCAGCAGCGCCGCCGCGAGCGGCGCGAGACCGACCCCGACGCCATCATCCGCAACCTCAGCGAGCTGGCACCGGGCGACCCGGTGGTGCACATCGAACACGGCGTCGGCCGCTATCTGGGCCTGGAGACGCTGGACGTCGGCGGCCAGGGCGGCGAGTACTTGGCGCTCGAATACGCCGACCGGGCCAAGATTTTCGTGCCGGTCGGCAGCCTCGACCTGGTGCACCGCTACACCGGCGCGGACGCCGCCCACGCGCCGCTGCACAAGCTCGGCAGCGGCCAGTGGGAGCGCGCCCAGCGCAAGGCGCGCGAACAGGTACGCGACGCCGCCGCCGAGTTGCTGGCCATCTATGCCAAGCGCGCCGCGCGCGCCGGGCATGCCATCCCGCTACCGGACGACTACAGCCGCTTCGCCGCCAGCTTCCCGTTCGAGGAAACCCCGGATCAGGACCGCGCCATCGGCGACGTGCTGGGCGACCTGGCGGCCGAGAAACCCATGGACCGCGTGGTGTGCGGCGACGTCGGCTTCGGCAAGACCGAAGTCGCGGTCCGGGCCGCCTTCGTGGCCGCGCACGGCGGCCGGCAGGTGGCGGTGCTGGTACCGACCACGCTGCTGGCGCAGCAGCACGCCGACACTTTCCGCAACCGTCTGGCCGACTGGCCGCTGCGCGTGGCGGCCCTGACACGGTTCGAGTCCAAGGCGGAGCAACAGCAGATCCTGGCCGACCTGGCCGCGGGCAGGCTCGACATCGTCATCGGCACCCACCGCCTGCTGCAGAAGGACGTCAAGTTCGACCGCCTGGGGCTGGTCATCATCGACGAGGAACACCGCTTCGGCGTCAAGCAGAAGGAAGCCTTCAAGGCCCTGCGGGCCGAAGTCGACGTGCTCACGCTCACCGCCACGCCCATCCCGCGCACACTGAGCCTGGCCATGTCCGGCCTGCGCGACCTGTCCATCATCGCCAGCCCGCCGCCGCGGCGCATGGCGGTCAGAACCTTCGTGCGTCCCTACGACGGCGAGCTGGTGCGCGAGGCCTGCCTGCGCGAGTTCAAGCGCGGTGGGCAGGTGTATTTCCTGCACAACAAGGTCGAGACCATCGCACGCGCCGCCCACGACCTGGCCAAGCTGTTGCCGGAAGCCACGCTGCGCGTCGCCCACGGCCAGATGCCCGAGCGCGAGCTCGAACGCATCATGGCCGACTTCCACCACCGCCGCTTCAACCTGCTGGTGTGCACCACCATCATCGAGAGCGGCATCGACGTGCCGACCGCCAACACCATCCTCATCGACCGCGCGGACACACTCGGCCTGGCACAGCTGCACCAGCTGCGCGGGCGGGTCGGCCGCTCGCACCACCAGGCCTATGCCTACCTGATGGTGCCCAGCCGCGACGCCCTCAAGGGCGACGCCCTCAAACGCCTGGAAGCCATCGAGTCGCTGGGCGAGCTGGGCATCGGCTTCACGCTGGCCAGCCACGACATGGAGATCCGCGGCGCCGGCGAACTGCTGGGCGACGAACAAAGCGGGCACATCCAGGAAATCGGCTTCACCCTGTTCAACGAACTGCTCGAACGGGCGGTGCGCGACATCCGTGCCGGCCGCACGCCGGACTTCGACGCCGCCGTGCACCAGGAACTGGACATCAGCCTGGGCGCCGCCGCGCTGCTGCCGACCGACTACGTGCCGGACGTGCATCAGCGCCTGGTGCTGTACAAGCGCATCTCCGGCGCCGACGATCTCGCCGCCGTGCAGGAACTGCAGGAAGAACTGGTGGACCGCTTCGGACCGCTGCCGGCCTCCGCCGGACTGCTGTTCGCCCAGGCGCGGCTGCGCCTGCAGGCCAAGGCCCTGGGCGTGACCGGCATCAGCGGTGGCGACGGCAGCTTCACGCTGAGCTTCAGCGAGCAGCCGAATATCGATGTCGAGACCCTGCTGCGCCTGATCCGCGGCGAACCCAAGGTCTACCGCTTCGATGGCCGCAGCAAGCTCACCGTGAGCCGGCCGACGGCCAGCGCCGACGAGCGCCTGCTGGCGGTGGAAACCCTGTTGCAGCAGCTGGCGGGACCGCCGGGCGAAGCGTCCGGGGCCGCCGCCTAGGGAAGCGCCGTACGTCCAGCCGGACTTCCCGGCGCCCGCCATCGGCAACGCGTGGCGTTCCGATGGCTCACGCGATCAGCAGCCGACAGCCGCTGATCGTGGCAGCGCGTCCCGGCGCTGCGGGGACACGCGGAATGCTTCAGCGTTTCCCCGGCCGGGCAACGGGGCGGCCGTCCGCCGGCGTCAGCCCAGCGCCGCCATGCGTGCGCGCTGCGCCGCCAGCGTCGCGCGCTGGTCGGAAAACTCGCCCAGCCGGGCCCGTTCGGTGGCCACCACCTGCTCGGGCGCCTTGTCGACGAACGACGGATTGCCCAGCTTGGCCTCGGCGCGGGTGATGAACTGGTCGAGCTTGGCAATCTCCCGGTCCAGGCGCTCGACCTCGGCGGCCGGATCGACCAGGCCGGCCAACGGCACCCGCACCGCCAGTTCGCCCTGCAGCGCCACCGCGGCCGGCTGGGCGCTGTCCGCGTCGACCCAGGTCAGGCGCTCGATGCGCGCCAGGCGACCGAGCAGCGCCGCGTGCGTTGCCGAGAGGTCGCGATCGTGCGCGCCGCCCCCGGCCAGCTCGACCGCCACCGCCTTGCCCGCCGGCAGGTTCAGCTCGGAACGCAGGTTGCGCACCGCGCGCGTGACCCCCTGCAGCCAGGCAATCTCGGCGCAGGCGGCATCGGACGCCTGCGCGTCGTCCGTGAAGTCGCCCGGCCGCGGCCACGGCGCACGCATGATGCTGCCGGACTCCTGGCGGCCGGCGCGTGGCGCCACCTGCTGCCAGATTTCCTCGGTGATGAACGGGATCAGCGGGTGGGCCAGGCGCAGCAGCGCCTCGAGCACCTCGATCAGGGTCTGGCGGGTGCCCAGCACCCGCGCCGCGTCGGCCTGCGGGTCCTGCATCACGGGCTTGGCCAGCTCGATGTACCAGTCGCAGTAGTCGCCCCAGGCAAAGTCGTAGATGGCGCTGGCGACGTAGTCGAAGCGGTACTCGGCAATGGCGCTGTCGACGGCGGCGATGGTGTCCGCCAGGCGCCGGCGGATCCAGCGCTCGGCCGGCCCGTGGCTGACCGGCCCGACCTCGCCCGGCGCCGGCAGACCGTCGGTGTTCATGAGCACGAAACGGGCGGCGTTCCACAGCTTGGTGCAGAAGTTGCGGTAGCCCTCGCAGCGTGCCAGGTCGAACTTGATGTCCCGTCCCAGTGTGGCCTGGGAGGCAAAGGTGAAACGCAGCGCGTCGGTGCCGTAGGCCGGAATGCCCTGCGGAAACTGCTTGCGCGTGGCCTGCTCGATGCTCCTGGCCATCTGTGGCTGCATGAGCCCGGCGGTGCGCTTGGCGACCAGCGCCTCCAGTTCCACGCCGTCGATGATGTCCAGCGGGTCGAGCACATTGCCCTTGGACTTGCTCATCTTCTGGCCTTCGTGGTCACGCACCAGGCCGTGCACGTACACGGTCCGGAACGGCACCTCGCCGGCGAACGGCAGGCCCATCATGACCATGCGCGCCACCCAGAAGAAGATGATGTCGAAGCCGGTCACCAACACACTGGTCGGGTAATAGCGCTCCACCTCCGGTGTGGGCTGCGGCCAGCCGAGGGTGGAAAACGGCCACAGCGCCGAGCTGAACCAGGTGTCGAGCACGTCCTCGTCCTGATGCAGCGCCACCTGTGGGCCCAGGCGATGCACGCGGCGCACCTCGGCCTCGTCGCGACCGACGTAGGCGTTGCCGTCGCCGTCGTACCAGGCCGGGATGCGGTGCCCCCACCAGATCTGCCGGCTGATGCACCAGTCCTGGATGTTCTCCAGCCACTGGGCGTAGGTCTTCTCCCAGTTGTCCGGCAGCAGACGGATGCGACCCGACCGCACGGCGTCGAGCGCCGGCCGGGTGATGGCGGCCATGCCGCCGGGGCGGCCGTCCGGCTGCGTTTCGCGCGTCAGGTCGACGTACCACTGGTCGGTCAGGTAGGGCTCCAGCACGGCGCCGGAGCGGTCGCCGCGCGGCACCATGAGCCGGTGCTCCTTGACCGATTCCAGCAGACCGGCCGCCTCCAGGTCGGCGACGATGCGCGTGCGCGCCACGTAGCGCTCCAGACCACGGTACGACGCCGGCGCCTGGTCGTTGATGTGCGCGTCCGGCGTCATCACGTTGATGCGTTCCAGCCCGTGACGCTCGCCGACGGCGAAGTCGTTGAAATCGTGTGCCGGGGTGATCTTGACCGCGCCGGTGCCGAACTCGGGGTCGACATACGCGTCGGCGATGACCGGGATGTCGCGACCGCACAGCGGCAGGCTCACCGTCTTGCCGATGAAGTCACGGTAGCGGGCGTCGTCCGGGTGCACGGCCACCGCGCTGTCGCCCAGCAGCGTCTCCGGCCGGGTGGTGGCCACCGTCAGGTGACCGCTGCCGTCGCTGAGCGGGTAGCGGATGTGCCACAGGTGGCCCTGCTCTTCCTCGCTGACCACTTCCAGATCCGAGATGGCGGTCTGCAGCACCGGATCCCAGTTGACCAGCCGCTTGCCGCGGTAGATCAGGCCCTGCTCGTGCAGGCGCACGAACACCTCGGTCACCGCCTGCGACAGACCGTCGTCCATGGTGAACCGCTCGCGCGACCAGTCGCAGGACGACCCCAGGCGCCGCAGCTGGCGGGTGATGGTGTCACCCGACTCGCCCTTCCACTGCCACACCTGCTCGAGAAAGGCCTCGCGGCCGAGGTCGTGGCGCGACGTGCCCTGCCCCGCCAGGCGCCGCTCGACCACCATCTGCGTGGCGATGCCGGCGTGGTCGGTGCCGACCTGCCACAGGGTGTCCTTGCCGCACATGCGCGCGTGGCGGATCAGCAGATCCATCACCGTGTTGTTGAAGGCATGGCCCATGTGCAGGCTGCCGGTGACGTTCGGCGGCGGAATGACGATGCAGTAGGGCTCGCCCTGGCCGCTCGGCGCGAAATAGCCGTGCTGCTCCCAGTGCTGATACCAGCGCTGTTCGAGCGCCTGTGGGTCGTAGTTCTTGTCCATGCGGTTGGCGCCGGTCGACGGCGCGGTCTCAAGGGGTGGATGAAGGACCGGCCAGGTCGGCCAGGGTACGGTCGAGCTCCGCGCTCAGCTGCTCGCGCAGGCGCGCTTCGGTGTGTGCCAGTTCGTCGCGCAGGTGCTGTTCCATGCGTGCCAGCAGCCGCTCGCGCAACACCTGCATCTGCTGTGGGTCCAGGCCGGCACCGGCCGGCGCCGGGGCGGCTTCAGCGGCCGGCGGTTGCAGCGGCGGCGTGGCGATGATTTCCACCGGTTCGACCGGCGCGGGCGGCTCACCGGACGCCTCGTCGGCGGCCTGCGCCCACGGCAGTGGCAGGTCGGCATCGTCATCCGGCGCGGCTTCAGCGGCCACCGCCGTGCGCTCCATGCGGTCGAAGTCGATGTCGAAGACAAAATCCGGCGCGGCCGACTCGGTCGGCGCCGGATCGTCGGCCGCCGGCGGAACCGGCAGCCGGCCTGGCACCACGATGTCGGTCAGGGTCGGAATGTCGTCGTCGGACACGGGTTCCGGGGTCATCTCGCTCATGCGCCACCTCCCAACCGATGTTGGCGCAGCGGGTAGCCGCGCTCGCGATAGAACCGATAGCGTGCCCGCGCCGCCGTGCGTCCGGCCGGGTCGCCCGGCACCAGCTCCAGCACACGCCGAAAGCCGCTGAAAAAGTGCGGCACCTCGTCGGTCAGGGTCAGCAACACCTCACCGGGCCGCTGCGGTGCCCGCCAGTCGATCCATACCGGCGCGCGGCCGCCAACGCCGGCCACCCGATGCGGCACGAAGGCGCCCGGCGCGAACGTCCACAGCTGCTCGTCCAGGCGGTGCGCCGCCGCCTCGTCGGCCACGTGCACGTGCACTTCGGCGCCGCGCCGATAGACGGTGTCGAGCAGACGGCAGACGAACTGCTGCGGCTCCGGCGGCGGGTCGCCGTCGAGCACGTAGAAATCGATTTCCGCCATCAGCCGCCGGCGCGGTCGATCAGGTACTGCGCCAGCAGCCCCACCGGCCGGCCGGTGGCCGACTTGTCCTTGCCGGACTTCCAGGCGGTGCCGGCGATGTCCAGGTGCGCCCAGCGCAGGCCGTCCGTGAAGGCGGACAGGAAGGCCGCGGCGGTGATGGTGCCCGCCTCGCGCCCGGCCACGTTCGGCAGGTCGGCGAACGGGCTCTTGAGCTGTTCCCGGTACTCGCGCCACAGCGGCAGCTGCCAGGCCCGGTCGTGCACCGTGCCACCGGCCGTCAGCAGCGCGTCCATCAGCTTCTGGTCGTTGCCCAGCAGGCCGTGGGCGTGCGCGCCCAGCGCCACCACACAGGCGCCGGTCAGGGTGGCGATGTCGATCACCGCGTCCGGCTTGAAGCGCGCGCAGTAGGTCAGGGCATCACACAGCAGCAGGCGGCCCTCGGCGTCGGTGTTGAGAATCTCCACCGTCTTGCCGGCCATGGTCTTGACGATGTCGCCGGGCTTGACGGCATTGCCGTCGGGCAGGTTCTCGGCGGCCGGCACCACGCCGATCAGGTTCACCGGCAGCTGCGCCAGGGCCGCCGCCTTGACCGTACCCAGCACCGAGGCGGCACCGCACATGTCGAACTTCATCTCATCCATGGCCGCGCTGGGCTTGATGGAGATGCCGCCCGAGTCGAAGGTCACGCCCTTGCCGACCAGCACCACCGGCGCCGCCTTGGGCTTGCCGCCGCGGTACTTGAGGACGATCAGCTTCGGCGGCTGGCGGCTGCCGCGCGCCACCGCCAGCAGGGCGCCCATGCCCAGCTCGCGCATCTGCGCCTCTTCGAGCACCTCGAGTTCGAGCTTGTGCGCCTTGGCCAGGGCCTGGGCCTGCTCGGCGAGGTATGTCGGCGTGCACACGTTGGCCGGCTGGTTGCCCAGATCGCGCGCCAGTGCCACACCCTGCGCCAGGGCCACGCCCTGCGCCAGCGCCGCCTGCAGCTTCTTGGTCTGCCGCGCGCCGCCGGCGATCAGCACTGACTTCAGGTGCCGCTTTGACGGCTTCTCCTTGTAGTCGGTGAAGCGATACAGCGCATGGTCGGCTGCGGTCACCGCCGTGCGCACGCGCAACGGCTCGTCGTGGCCGGCAACGGTCAGCTCGGTCAGGTAAAGGCCGGCCACGGTGCCGTGAAGCCTGCCCACGGCCGTCGCCGCGGCGCCGACGATGCGCTGGTAGGCGGCGGCGTCGATGTCGCCCGCCTTGCCACAGCCGACCAGCAGCACGCGCTCGGCCTTCACGCCGCGCAAACCGCGCAGCAACAGCGTGTCGCCCAGCGCGCCGGTCATGTCACCGGCCTTGACCGCGGCGCTGATGGCGCCGCCGCTGGCCTTGTCGATCAGCTTGGCCGACGGCGACAGCGCCTGGGAGGCGAACACGCCCACCGCGACGCACCCGGCGGACTGTTCGTGAGCGGCTTGGCGGGTCAGGTCGAACTGCATCGTGCAAGGCTCCGGGTAGACGCGGGCGGAAGAGCAAGAAAACAGCGGCCGGCATTGCCGAACCGCACCGGCTGACGATTCTAGCAGCGCCCTAGCGCTGACCCGTCACCGCACCGGTTGCCGCCGCCAGTGCCCGGTAACCGTCCAGGAAGCTCGGGTACAGCAATCGGAAACCCGTGGCCAGCAGGCGGGCATTGCAGCAGCGGCGGTTGACCCGTTGCGGCGGCACGGACCGCGTCGGTGGTGGCGGCAGACCGTACAGCGCGGCCAGCTCGCGCAGCACGGTGCCCTGATCGGCCGGCGCGCAGTCCACACCCAGGTACAGCGGCTGCGGGTCGGGCAAATGCAGCAGATGCACGATGGCACGCGCCGCGTCGTCACGGTGCATGCGGTTGGTCCAGCGCGGCGCGCCGGCCGGGCACACCGCCCGCCCCTCACGCAGGCTGCGCAGCAGCGGTCCTTCGCCGGCGCCGTACAGGCCACCGGGCCGCAGCACCACCCCGGGCAGGCCGCTGCCGTGCAGCAGCGCCTCGGCCGCCAGCAGGCTGGCCGTCTGCGCGTCGCCGGCACTGACCGGCGACGTCTCGTCCACCCAGCTGCCGTCGTTCTGCCCGTAACAGCGCGTGCTGGTCACCAGCAGCACCCGCCGTGGCGGCTGCGGCTGGCCCTGCAGCGCCTGCAGCAGGTGCGCGAAGGCGGTCTCGTACACCGCGCGATAGGCCTGCGCATCACCGCTGTCCGGCGCTGCGCAGAACACCACCCGCGTGACCGGTGGCAGCTCGGGCACGGCGGCGGCAAGGTCACAGCTCAGCGGTTCGATCCCCGCGGGCAACGCCCGCGCCCGGCGGCGCAGGCCGAACACCCGCGCTCCCTGGGCCAGCAGCAGGCGCCCCACCCTTTGGCCAAGATCGCCGCAGCCGGCGATCAGCACCGCCCCGCTGTCGCTCACGCCCCGACACCGCCATGACGGGCGCCGTCACACCGGCCGGCACGCGGCTGGGTTACGCTTGCCGGCAGCAGGCACGGCCCCGGCCGCGCCTGCCCCGGTCCAGTCTCCGGCACGCCCTCGCGCGTCCGGACCGACCGACCGCCGCCAGCCTGCGGCGGCGCCGATCCAGTCCAACCACCTGATGAGGAGCCTTTCATGAAGCTTTATTACTTCCCCGGTGCCTGCTCGATGGCCGCACACATCGCCCTGCGCGAGGCCGGCCTCAACTTCGACATGGAAAAAGTGGACCTGATGGGCGGCCACAAGACCGAATCCGGTGCCGATTTCCGCACCATCAACCCCAAAGGCTACGTGCCGGCGCTGCAACTCGACAACGGTGAGCTGCTGACCGAGGTGGGCGTGGTGCTGCAGTACATCGCCGACCAGAAGCCGGACAGCGGCCTGGCGCCGGCCGCCGGCAGCATGCCGCGCTACCGCCTGATGGAGATGCTGAACTTCATCTCCACCGAGCTGCACAAGAACTTTGGCCCGCTGTTCAACCCGGCGGCCACCGATGATGCCAAGAAGGGCGCCATCGAGGCCATCGGCAAGCGCATGGGGTACATCGACCAGCAACTGGCCGGCAAGCAGTACCTGCTCGGCGACGCCTTCACCGTGGCCGACTGCTACTTCGGCACCGTGCTGGGCTGGTGCCAGTACGCCAAGCTGGACCTGTCGGCCTGGCCGAACATCGGCGCCTACGCCGGTCGCCTGATGGGCCGTCCCGCGGTGCAGGAGACCATGAAGGCAGAAGGTCTCGGCGGCTGACGTACACGGCGCCGGACCTGTCCGGCGCGCGTGGTTCGAAACCGGTCCCGCGCCCGCGTGCGGGGCCGGTTTTTTTGTGCCCGGCGCCCACCCGCACAGGCCCTTTCGGGAGCCGGCCGAGCCCCGGCGGCCTGTTAGAATGGCGCCCCTTTTCCGTGCCCCCCAAGAAAAACGCAGGACTCCGCTTTGCGTTCACTGCTCCAGTCCCTCATTGCCGATGCCGTTGCCCGACTGCACCAGGAAGGCGTCCTGCCCGAAACGCCGTCTGCGCCCATCCAGGTCGAGCACACGCGCGACAAGGCACACGGTGACTTCGCCAGCAATGTGGCCCTGACACTGGCCAAGGCCGCCCGCAGCGCACCGCGGGCGCTGGCCGAGCGCATCGTCGCGGCCCTGCCGGACACGGACGCCGTCGAGCGGGTGGAAATCGCCGGCCCCGGCTTCATCAACTTCTTCCTGAAGCCGACTGCGCAGCTGGGTGTGCTGCTGGACGTGCTGGCGGCCGGCGATGCCTATGGCGCCAGCCGCATTGGCGCGGGCCAGCGCGTGCACCTGGAGTTCGTGTCCGCCAACCCGACCGGTCCCCTGCACGTCGGACATGGCCGCGGCGCCGCCTACGGCTCCAGCCTGGCCACCCTGCTGACCACCGCCGGCTTCGAGGTCGAGCGCGAGTACTACGTGAACGATGCCGGCCGGCAGATGGACATCCTGGCCGTCAGCGTGTGGCTGCGCTACCTGCAGTTCCAGGGCGAGGACATCCCCTTCCCGGCCGGTGGTTACCGCGGCGACTACGTGCGCGCCATCGCCACCGCCTTCGAGCAGCAGGTGGCGGACACCTTCCGCCGGCCGGCCGCAACGGTTCTGGACGGCCTGCCGGCCGACGGCCCCGATGGCGGCGACACCGACCGCTACCTGGATGCCCTGATCCTGCGCGCCAAGGAACTGCTCGGCACGGTCGACTACGGCCGCCTGCACCGCCAGGGCTGCGACACCATCCTGTCGGACATCGATGACGACCTGACCGCCTTTGGCGTCGGCTTCGACCGCTGGTATCGCGAAAGCACGCTGGTCGACAGCGGCGCGCTGGACCGCGCCGTCCAGGCACTGCGGGCCGGCGACCACCTCTACCAGAAGGACGGCGCCTGGTGGTTTCGCGCCACCGCCTTCGGCGACCGCCAGGACCGGGTGGTGATCCGCGACAACGGCGAACCGACCTATTTCGCCAGCGACGTCGCCTACCACCTGGACAAGCTGGCCCGCGGTTACGACCGCCTGATCAACATCTGGGGCGCCGACCATCACGGCTACGTCGACCGCATCCGCGCCGCCCTGCGCGCGCTGCACGGCGACGATCAGGCGCTCAGCGTGCTGCTGGTGCAGTTCGCGGTGCTGTATCGCGGCCTGGAAAAGGTGTCGATGTCCACCCGCAGCGGCGAGTTCGTCACCCTGCGCGAACTGCGGGACGAGGTGGGCAGCGACGCGGCGCGCTTCTTCTACGTGCTGCGCAAGGGCGACCAGCACCTGGATTTCGACCTCGAACTGGCCCGCTCGAACAGCAACGACAACCCGGTCTATTACGTGCAGTACGCGCATGCCCGCATCGGCGCCGTGCTGCGCCAGCTGGCCGAGCGCGGCCTGAAATACGAACAGCCCGCAACGGACGCCCTGGCGGTGCTGGCCGAACACCCGGAACTGGACCTGGCCGCCACCCTGGCGCGCTACCCGGAGTTGGTCGAAAGCGCCGCGGCATCCTGCGAGCCGCACCAGATCGCCTACTACCTGCGTGAGCTGGCCGGCCAGTTCCACGCCTACTACAACAGCCACCCGTTCCTGGTCGACGACGCGGCGCTGCGCAACGGCCGCCTGACGCTGGTACTGGCCGTGCGCCAGGTCCTGCGCAACGGCCTGCGGATTCTCGGCGTGTCGGCCCCGGAGCAGATGTAATGGCCACAAAACGACGTGGTGCCCGGCGCAACGGCAACGGCGCGGTCTGGCTGCGCGGATTCACCACCGGGCTGGCCAGTGGCGCCATTGCCGCGGCGGCGGTGTATTTTCTGATCCTCAGTCCGGGCACCCACACCGACACCGCCAAGCGTGCGTCCAAGACCCCCGCCAAGCAGGCGCAGACCCCCGCCGGCCCGAAACCGAAGTTCGAGTTCTACACCATCCTCCCGGAACTCGAAGTGCCGGTGCCGGATACCGCCGAGGACCAGCGCCAGGCCGCCGTGCCGCCGGCCCTGCAAACGCCGCCGGCCGCGCCCAGCGCGCCGGCCACGCCACCGCCCACCGCCGCCCCGGCGCCGGCCGCACCGGACGACGGTGGGCGCTACATCCTGCAGGCCGGTTCCTCGCGCAATGCCACCGACGCGGAGCGCCTGCGCGCCAGCCTTGCCCTGCAGGGCATGGTGGCGCACATCCAGACCGTCAACATCAACGGCGAGACCTGGCACCGCATCCGGGTCGGTCCGTTCGCGTCACGCACCGAGGCAGACGCGGCCCAGCGCCAGCTGCGCGGCGCCGACATCAACACCATGCTGCTTGAATTGCGCGACCAGTGACCCGACGCTGCCACATCGATGTGTCAGGCTGTAACTTTCTGACTGCTCAACCTTTTCGGAGATTTTCGCCGCCATGATCACCCAGACCCCCACCCTGCACGCCTTCGTGTCCGGCCGCAGCGAGGGTTTCACGCCGCTGAACGCCTTCGACGGGGCGCTGCTGGATGCCGGCGTGGGCAACACCAACCTGGTCAAGATGTCGTCCATCGTGCCGCCGGGCACGCGCGAGGTGCCGGTTGCGGAAATGCAGCTGCCGCCGGGCGCCCTGGTGCCGATCGCCTACGCCGCCATGGAGTCCGACATTCCGGGCTCGATGATCTGCGCCGCCGTGGCCGCCGCCTGGACGCACGACCCCAGCAAGCCGGGCCTGATCATGGAGTACCACTCGCACGGCCACCGCGAGGACGCCGAGCGGGTGGTGCGGCGCATGGCCGAGGAAGGCATGAAGATGCGCGGCTGGGAAATCCGCGAGATCAAGTCGCTGGCCGTCGACATGCAGGTCGAGAAGATCGGCTGCGTGTTCGCCGCCGTCGCGCTGTGGCACCACGGGAACTGAGCCATGCTGGACGACACCTGGTATACGGAACAATGGGCTGGAGAAGGCAGCGCCATCTCCCTGGAAGTAAAAGAAAAGATTCACGACTTCCAGTCGCCCTACCAGCGCGTGGAGGTGTTCGACACCACGCGCTTCGGCAAGCTCATGACCCTCGACGGCCTGGTCATGGTGACCGAGCGCGACGAGTTCGTGTACCACGAGATGCTGGCCCACCCGGCGCTGTTCACGCACGCGGCCCCCAGGCGCGTGCTGATCATCGGCGGTGGCGACTGCGGCACGCTGCGTGAGGTCATCAAGCACGACAGCGTCGAGCAGGTGGACATGGTGGAACTCGACCAGGCGGTGACCGACGCCGCGGCCGAACACTTCCCGAGCCTGCACGCCGCCACCTTCGATCCGCGCGCGCGGCTGTATTTCCAGGACGGTATCGCCTGGGTGGCGGACGCCGAGCCCGGCAGCTACGACGTCATCCTGATCGACTCCACCGACCCGGTCGGCCCGGCCCAGGGCCTGTTCAGCGTGGACTTCTACCGCAACTGCCACCGCGCCCTGGCCTCCGGCGGCGTGCTGGCGGCGCAAAGCGAGTCGCCGCTGTTCCATGCCGACCTGATCCGCGCCATGCAGCGGGACCTTAAGGCGGCCGGCTTCAACGACGTGGCCACGGTGGACTTCCCGCAGTGCACCTACCCGTCCGGCTGGTGGAGCGTGACGCTCGGCGCGCGCGATGGCTCGGCCTCCGCGTTTCGCGGCGAGGACACCGCCCAGCCGCCGTTCGCCACCCGCTACTACCATGCCGCCCGCCACCGCGGCGCGCTGACACCGGCCCGTTTCCTGGCCGAGTAAGGCGCCCCAGGTGGGCGATCCCCCGCTCTCGACAGCCACAGAAGGAGTTTTCACCCGATGACGGCAATCAAGCGAGTCACCAAGGCAGTCTTCCCGGTTGCCGGTCTGGGCACCCGGTTCCTGCCGGCGACCAAGGCCAATCCAAAGGAAATGCTGCCCGTCGTTGACAAACCGTTGATTCAATACGCGGTGGAAGAAGCGGTGGCGGCCGGCATCACCGAGCTGGTGTTCATCAACGGGCGCAACAAGCGCGCCATCCCGGATCATTTCGACACCGCCTACGAGCTTGAAACGACGCTCGAGAAAAGCGGCAAGAACGAAATGCTGGAGATGGTGCGCAACATCGTTCCAGACAATGTCACCTGCATCTACATCCGCCAGGCAGCGCCGCTGGGCCTGGGCCATGCCGTGCTGTGCGCCGCCTCGGTGGTTGGCGACGCCCCGTTCGCGGTGCTGCTCGCCGACGACCTGATCGCCGCCCGCGACCCCAGCCAGCACACGGCGACCTGCCTCAAGGACATGATCGACGTCTACCACGAGCGCGGCGCGAGCATCATCGGGGTCGAGGAAATTCCCATCGAGTACTCGCGCCGTTACGGCATCGTCAAGCCGCGCGCCGTGGGCGACGGCCTGTACGAAGTCGACGACATGGTCGAGAAGCCGGCGCCCGAGGACGCCCCGTCGAACCTCGGCGTGGTCGGCCGCTACGTGCTCACGCCCCGCGTGTTCGACCTCATTCGCGCCACCCAGCGCGGTGCCGGCGGCGAGATTCAGCTCACCGACGCCCTGGCCGAACTGATCAAGTACGAGCGGCTGTTCGCCTACAGCATCTCCGGCCACCGCTACGACTGCGGCAGCAAGCTGGGCTACCTGGAAGCCACCATCGAATACGGCCTGCGTCACCCGGAACTCGGCGCCGAGTTCAAGGACTTCCTGCAGGCGCGTGCCGCCGAGGCGTTCGAGCTGCGCCGGTGAGTGATGCGCTGGCCGCCGAAGCCTGGGCGGTCTACCGTGCGGCCGACTGCCTGTACGACGCGGCGGCGGTCGACGCCGCGGTGCGCCGCCTGGCCGGCGAGGTAACCGCCACCCTGGCCGGCGGCAACCCGCTGCTGCTGTGTCCGATGACCGGCGGCGTGGTGCTGTCCGGCCATCTGCTGCCGTTGCTCGACTTTCCGCTGGAGTTCGACTACGTCCATGCCACGCGCTATGCCGGCGCGCTGCGCGGCGGCGAGCTGGCATGGAAGGTCACACCCAGCGCCACCCTGGCCGGCCGGCAGGTGCTGATCGTCGACGACGTGCTCGACCGGGGCATCACGCTGGCGGCCCTGGTGGACTTCTGCCGACGCGAGGGCGCCGCCGGCGTGCACACGCTGGTGCTGGTGGACAAGCAGTGCCGGCGCGAGGCCGACATCGAGGCCGATTTCGTCGGCCTCACCGCGCCGGACCGCTACCTGTTCGGCTGGGGCATGGACTACAAGGGCTACCTGCGCAACGTGCCCGGCATCTATGCCGTCGCGGAGGCGGCGTGATTGCCATCCTCGGCGGCTCCGGCCTGGACCGCTGGCCACAGCTCGGGCACCTGACGCCCGAACCGGTCGACACCCCCTACGGCGCCCCCGCGGCACCGCTGCTGTGCGGGGCCATCGACGGCGTGCCGGTGTGCTTTCTGCCCCGCCACGGGGCCGATCACAGCCTGCCGCCACACCGCATCAACTACCGCGCCAACCTGTGGGCGCTCAAGGCGGCCGGCGCCCGCGCCGTCGTCGCGGTGGCCACGGTCGGCGCCATCCCGGACGGCATGCCACCGGGTGCGCTGGTGCTGCCGGACCAGGTGGTCGACTACACGCACGGCCGCGAGGCCACCTATTTCGACGGCGCCGACGGGCGGGTGGAGCACATCGAGTTCACCGAGCCCTACCACGCGGCCGTCCGCGCGGCACTGCGTGACGCGGCCAAGGCCAGCGGTGTGCCGCTGATCGACGGCGCCACCTACGCCGCCACGCAGGGACCGCGGCTGGAAACCCGCGCCGAGGTCGACCGCCTGGAACGCGACGGCTGCCACATCATCGGCATGACCGGCATGCCCGAGGCGGCGCTGGCACGCGAACTCGACCTGCCCTACGCCTGCCTGGCGGTGGTCGCCAACCGCGCCGCCGGGCGCGGCGCCATCGGCCTGCTGGCCGAAATCGAGCAACACCTCACCACCGCCATCGGCGCGGCGCAGACGGTGTTGCTGGCGGCATTGCCGCGGCTGCACGCCGCGCTGGTCACCGCCGCCTGAGTCCTGCCCGGCCGTCTGCGTCGATCGGCCTCAAGTTTCCGTCCAGGGCGCCGTTACAGGCGTTGAGAACCGTGAAGCGCCTGCCACCGCCGGCCGGCGCCCAGACACAGGAAGGACGGATGATTCTGCTGGCAAGCGACGACGCAACCGTGATGGACCGCTGGGCCATCGCCATCGGCGGCCGCGGCACGCTGGTGCGGCGGGTCACCGACATGGCGTCGGTGGAAGGTGCGCTGGCCGGGCGCCAGCCCGCGGTGCTGCTGCTCGACCTGGCGCTGAGCGACATCGCCGGCGCGGCGGGCATCGCCGACCTGCGCACCTTCAGCCCCGGCACCCACATCATCGCCATGAGCCGCCAGCCAAGCGATGACGAAGGCGTCGCCGTGCTTCGGGCCGGAGCCCGTGGCTACTGCAACGTGCACATCGATCCCCGGCTGCTGGCAAAGGCGGTCAGCAGCGTGCAGCGCGGCGAGGTCTGGGTCGGTCGGCGCCTGGTCGACCGCCTGGTGTCCCTGGTCGGCGCCACCACGGCCGCGCCGATGGCGGCGGAAAACACGGCAGACCTGGAGCTGCTCACCGCCCGCGAGCGCGAAATCGCCCGCCTGGTCGGCAGTGGCCACGCCAACAAGGCCATCGCCGCCCGCCTGGGCATCACCGAGCGCACCGTCAAGGCGCATCTGGGGGCTGTTTTCTCCAAGCTCGATGTTCACGACCGGCTGCAACTCGCCCTGCTCATCACCGGCCGCCTGCACCGGGACAACGGCGCCTTCGTCGGCCGCGACACCGCCTGAGTGCCGGCCGACCGGCACCATTGTCCAGTAGCCGCCACTGTCGCCGCGGCGGCATAGTCGGCTGCCAGCACAGCCAACGCCTTCATGGATGAGCGCCAATGCAAGCAGTGGGAACGGTCAGTCAAGTGGATGGCCGGGTAACCGCCGTCGACGAGAACGGATTGGCACGCCAACTGGGCGCTGACGCGCCGGTGTACGCCGACGACACGCTGGTGGCGGCGCTGGACGGTTCCGTCCTCATCCGGCTTTACAGCGGCGCCGAACTGGCCGTGGCGCCCGGCACGCTGCTGGTGCTCGACGCCGACGTGTTCGAAACGGACAGCGCCGTGGACGACGGACGCCTCCAGTTGGAGGACGTGCGCCGCGTGCTGAACTGGACCTACGCCGTCGAACGTCGCTCGGTGGCCTGAAGCACCGGCGGCGCTGCCTTGCGCCGCTGCTTCACGTGCAGCTTCCAGGCATAGCCGGCCAGGCTGTCGCCGAACGAAATCGCCTTGCGTGGCAGGCGCAGCGGATCCTCGCCCGCCACCGCCCCGGCCCGATCGCAGGTGGTCGCGCTGTCGTAGCCGGCCTGCGCCGCCATCGCCACCACCGCATCGTCATAGCTGCCGTACGGGTAGCAGAAATGCCGCACCGGCTCGCCCAGTGCCTGCTCCAGCCGGCTCTTGCTCAGCGTGATCTCACGCCGCGCCAGCGCGCGGTCGACCTGCGCCAGACGCTGGTGCGTCAGGCCATGACTGCCGACGTCGATGCCGGCGCGGCGCAGCTCGCGCAGGCGGGCGGCGCTCATCAACGGCGGCGTGGCGCGGCCATCGGCCGCGAACCAGCCGGCCGGCTGGCCGAGCCGGTCGGCCAGCGCGTACACCATGGCCGGGAACCCGTACCGCGCCAGCACCGGCAACGCGTACTGGTAGAAGTTCTCGTACCCGTCGTCGAAGGTCAGCACCACGGCCCGTGGCGGCAGCGGCGCCTGCCCGCGCAGACCGGCGATGGCCTGCTCCAGGCGCAGTACCGGGTAACGCAGGTGATGCAGCCAGGCCATCTGCGCGGCGAAGCGCCGGTGATGGCAGTAGGTCGACCGATGCGCCCTCATCGGCGCAAACGCGCCGATCTGGTGATACATCAGGATCGATACCCGGGCTGGCGCCATGCTCACGCCCCCAGCAGCCGCCGGTACAGCTCCACATAGGCACCCAGCACGGCGTCGCGGCCGAACTCGCCGGCCAGGCGCGCACGCCCGCCGGCGGCCAGCGCCGCGCGCGCGCCGGCATCACCCAGCAGGCTGACCATGCCGTGCGCCAGGGCGGCCGCATCCTCGCACGGCACCTGCCAGGCGTCGCTGCCCGGCCGGGTCAGCTCACGCGCGCCGTGGCTGGCCGTGGTCAGCAGCGGGCGGCCGTGGGCCCAGGTTTCCAGAATGACGTTGCCGAGCGCCTCCGGTGCGCGGGACGGAAACACCACCAGATCGGCCAGCGCGTAGAACGGCGCCGGGTCCGTCTGCCAGCCGGCAAAGTGGACGCGCGCGGCAAGCCCCAACTGGCGTGCCAGCGCCTGCAACGTCTCGCGCTGCGGTCCGTCCCCGAGCAGCACCAGCGCCACCGGCCTACCGTCGACCTGCGCCGGGACGCGGGCCAGCGCCTGCAGCAGCACATCCCAGCCCTTGACCGGCACGCAGCGGCCCACCGCCAGCAGCAGCCAGGCATCGGCCGGCACCTTCAGGGCCGCCCGCGCACGGGCGCAGCGCGCCGCGTCCACCGGCGCCGCCTCGACGAAGTTGCCGATCAGGTGCACCCGGTGCGCCGGCAGGCCGGCGCCGACCAGGAAATCCGCCAGACCGCGGCTGTTCACCACCAGCGCGTCGGCGTGTTCAAAGCGCGAGGGCGTGTAGTACCCGCCCAGTCGCGCCACATGCACCACACCGCGTGGCGCGCGGGTCAGGCGGGTGGCGCGGCTCATCCAGGTCTGTACCAGGTCCGGGGCACGCCGTTTGATTTCGCGTCGCAGTTCGCGGCGCGACAGCGGATCCCACACCGTGCGCAGCGGCAGGCTGCTGTGCGCCACCGCGCCGGACAACGCACCGGCCAGGGCGCTGCCCTCGCGCAGCACCGCGTGCACCTCGCAGCCACGCTCGCCCAGTCCCCGGCACAGACGGCCGAAGAACCCCTCGGCGCCGCCCAGGGTGCGGCTGGCGATGACCTGAACCGTGCGCACCGGCGTGTCAGTCGGTCTCGACCGCGAGACGCGGCAGCGGTGCCGGCTGGGCGAGCAGGCGGTGATACACCGCCACGTTGCCGGCCACCATGGCCGGCACGCTGAACGCCTGCTCCATCAACCGCCGGCCGGCCAGACCCATCTGCGCCCGCCGCACCGGGTCGCCCAGCAGGCCGGTCATGGCCCCTGCCAGCGCCGGCACGTCGGCGGGCGGCACCAGCAGGCCGTTGTCGCGCACCGCCTCCGGCATGCCGCCGGCCGCGCTGGCGACGATCGGCACGCCACAGGCCGCCGCCTGCAGCAGGGACACGCCGAGCCCCTCGCGCTCGGCCGGATGCACCAGCAGGTCCAGACACGGCAACAGGCGCGGCAGGTCGTCCCGGAAGCCCAGCAGGCGCACCCGCCCCTGCCAGCCCCGGGCGTCGATATCGGCCTGGAGCACGTCATGCAGCGGGCCACGGCCGAGCAACACCACCTGCGCGTCCGGGTGGCGGGCAAACACCGCCGGCAAGGCCGCCAGCAGGTGCCGGTGCCCCTTGCGCGGAATCAGTTGCGCCACCATGCCGATCACCGGCTGCCGCGGCGCGATGCCCACGGCGTCGGCCAGCCAGGCGCGGTCGCGCTGCGGGCGGTACAGGTCGGTATCCACCGCGCTGGGCACGCAGCTGATCTGCTCGGGCGCCACGCCGGCGGACTCCAGCACGCCGACGATGCCGCGCGAGATGGCCACCACATGATCGAACAGCGCGTACTTGAGCGGCGCCACCCGGGCCGGCTCCGGATTGTCGACACGCCGCGTCAGCAGCACCGGTCGCCGCCCGAGGCGACCGGCCAGGCCGCCCAGCACATCCGCCCCGCGCCGGCTGTGCAGGTGCAGCAGGTCCACGCGCTCGCGGTGCATCACGCGCAGCACGCGCGCAATCAGCGTCAGGTCCAGATCGCCACGCGCCTGCATCGGATAGACCCGGGCCACGTCGGACCCGGTCTGCGCCAGCGGGCTTCGCCGGTCGCACACCAGCACGTTCTGGTACCCCAGCCGGGCCAGGCCCTGCATCAGGTACCGCACCTGCAAAGCGCCACCGTACAGATGGCGGCCGGTTTCAAGGTGCAGGATCTTCATGCGCTCATCACCGTGTTGGGCATGGCCGCCATCACGTCATCGACACCGATGCCGCTCAGGCAGGGATACGCGCCGCCGCACACCGGGCGGCGCTTGCAGGGCGAACAGGGCAGGTCCAGCGTCAGCACCGTCAGCGGCCGTCCCGGCGCGGTGCGGTACGGGCAGGTGGAACCGAACAGGGCGACCGTCGGCACGCCGGCGGCGACGCCCATGTGGGTGAGTCCGGTGTCCACGCCCACCACCTGGCGGGCGGTGGCGACCAGCGCCGCCGCAGTGCCGATGTCGGTGTGGCCGGTCAGGTCCACGGCGCCGGACACGCCGGCGATGCGCCGCGCCGCCGGCCGGTCGCCGGCGGCACCCAGCAGCAGCGGCATCAGGCCCCGCTCGGCCTGGAGCCGCCGCGCCAGCGTCGCCCACGAGTGCTCCGGCCAGTGCTTCTGCGGCCGGGTGGTGAACGGCGCCAGCACCGCATACCCGCCGCTGACCGCGTGGGCATCGAGCAGTGCCCGGGCAGCGGCCGCGCTGCCACCGGGCAGCGGCAGCGCCGGTTGCGGCGCCGGCAGGCCCAGCGCCTCGGCCAGGTAGCCGTATTCGGCCGCAAAGGTCTTGTCGTGCGGGGTGCGCAGCACGCGCGTCAACAGCCACCGGCTGCCCTCGCCCGGGTCCACGCCCCACCGCTCGCGCGCGCCGCACAGGCGCACCCAGGACGCGCTCTTGAGCAGCCCCTGGGCGTCGATGGCCAGATCGAACCGTCGCGCCCGCAGCTCGCGCACGAAACCGCGCACCGCCCGCAGCCAGGCGCCATAGCGGCGGCCCTGCCACAGTGCCCGCCACTGCCGGCGCGGCCACACCAGCACCTCGTCGAGCGCCGGGTCGGCGACCGGCAGCGTCTCGAACCCTTCCTGCACCAGCCAGGTGATATGGGCGTCCGGATGGCGGGCGCGCAGCGCCGCCGGCAGGCCGCCGGCCATCACCACGTCGCCCAGGGCCGACAGGCGCACCATCAGGATGCGCATGCGCGCCTTCGCCGCGGCACCGCCAACCCCAGCGCAATGCCACCCAGCAGCACCGCGTAGAGCCGAAAGTCCAGCTTGAAAATGCGTGAATCGAACAGGCCCCAGACCGCCGTCAGGACCAGCACCCCGAACAGAAAACGCAGCAGATCCGGCGCCTGCAGGCCGTCGCGTGCCGCCCGCCGCAGGCCCAGCGCGAGACTGCCCGGCAGCGCCACGGCCAGCAGCAGGCCCACCACGCCCAGGCGCGCGGCAAGATCGAGGTAGATGTTGTGCAGGTGCACCAGATGGCGCAGCCCCGGGTCCGGCGACCCGGCGATCAGCTCGTCGTGCACGCCGAGGCCATGCCCCAACAGCGGCCGCTGGCGCCAACTGTCGAGCGCCAGGCGCCACAGATGCAGCCGAAGACCGACCGAGTTGTAGGGCACCTCGCCCCAGGCCCGCTCGGTCGCCGCCTCGTCGTCGGCCTGCACGGTCTCGATCAGGGCCCGATAGGCCGGCGCGTCGTCAACCACACGCCTGGCCACCGACTCGCCGCCTGCCAGCAGCACCGCCACCATGCACAGGCCGAGCACCGCCTGCACCGGCCGCAGGCTGCGGCGCATCAGCCACCCGCCGGACAGGCACAGCGGCAGTGCCAGCAGCAGTGCCAGCCAGGCGCCGCGGCTGCGGCTGAGCAGCAGCGCGGCGGTCAGTACCGCCACCGCCACTGCCGCTGCGACCAGCACGACACCCCGCCGGCGACCGGGCGCCCACGTGCCGGCCGGCACCAGCACCAGCACCCCCAGCAAGCCCGCGGCGCAGTACAGGCCGGCCGCCACCGAGGTGAAACCAAAATCGACGCGGCGACCGGACGCATGCAGCTGTGCCAGCTCGCCCCAGGGCGCCTGCAGCAGCAGTTGCACCACCAGCCCGGCGCCGGCCAGTGCCAGCATCCAGCGCGCCCGCGGCGGGTGGCCGGCCACCACCCAGGCCACCGGAACCAGCAGCAGGTACTTGAGCAGATCCAGTGCTTCCTCGCGCGCCGGCGGCGGCACCTGACCCACCGCAATCGCCTGCCAAAGCAGGTGAGCGGCCAGATAGGCCAGCGCCAGACCCAGCGGCAGCCACAGCGGGTGACCGCGCAGCCGCTCCCAGGCCGCGCGCGGGCGTGACAGCATCAACAGGCCGGCCGACACCAGGGCGACATTGGCCAGCGCCGGCAGCACGAACAGGCTGGCGGCAAACAGCAACGCGCAAAAACAGGCAGACCGTTCCATGCCGCGGCAGCATGACGCCCCACTGCGACAGCGCCGCGACCGCACGATGACGGTTCGGTGACACCAGCGGCTGCAATCAAACCGTCACGGTCGCCACGGCACAGTGCGCCGGATGACCACCACGCCCCCTCCTCCGGCGCGCCTGGCGCTGTACGGCTTTCACCGCGGCGACAACGGCATCGGCCGCATCATGTGCAACCTGGCCAACGGCGTTGCCGCGCACGGCGTCGCCGTGGACGTGCTGGTTAGTCACCCGGACAGCGCCGATCTCGCGCTCCTGAGCGACACGGTCCGCGTGGTGGCGCTGGGCGCCCACCGCGGCGCGGACGCCACCGACCGGCTGGCCGGCTACCTGCGGCGCGAGCGCCCGACCGTGCTGCTGGGCAACCGCGAGTGGGGCAACCGGCAGGCCATCGCCGCCCGGCGGCGCGCGGGCCGGCCGGTGCGCCTGGCGTTCCGGGTCGGCAGCCCGCCGTCGGCCTCGCTGGCGCGCCGGCACTGGCCAAACCGCGCCTGGCACCGCGCGCGCCTGATCCGCACCTACCGCCAGGCCGATCACGTCATCGCCATCTCGCACGGCGTGGCGGCCGACCTGCGCGCCGTCACCGGCGTGCCGGCACAGCGCCTGGCCATCCTGCGCAATCCCAGCGTGGCGCCCGACATCGACCAACAGATGCGCGCGCCACTGCCCGGCCACGCCGATCGCACGCGCCCGCTGCTGCTGGCGGCCGGACGGCTGGTGGGGGCCAAGGACTTCGCCACCCTGCTGCATGCCTTTGCCCGCCTGCGCCGGCACCGGAACGCGCGGCTGGCCATCCTCGGCGAGGGGCCGCTGCGCGGCGAACTGACGGCGCTGGCACAGCACCTTGGCATTGCCGACGACCTGGTCCTGCCCGGCTTCGTCACCCAGCCGGCGGCCTGGATGGCGCGGTCGGCGCTGTTCGTGGTGTCCTCGCGCTTCGAGGGCGGCCCCAACGTGCTCATCGAGGCGCTGGCCTGCGGCATCCCGGCGGTCAGCACCGACTGCCCGCACGGCCCGCGCGAAATCCTCGACCACGGCCGCTGGGGCCGGCTGGTGCCGGTGGGCGATGCCGCCGCCCTGGCCGATGCCATGACCGCCACCCTGGACGCCCCGCCGCCGGCCGCCACACTGCGCGCCGCCATGGCGCCATACCGGGCCGAGACGGCAGCGCGCGCCTACATCGAGGCCCTGCGTCTTTGCCCGTGAGCGACCCCGCCCCGCGCCCGGACATCGCCGTGCTGCTGGCCACCTCCGGCCACAGCGGCGTCGATCGGGTCATGAGCAACCTGCTCACCGCCTGGGCCGAGGCGGGCCTCGCCGTGGACCTGCTCGGCATCCACGGCCACGGGCCGCACCTGGCCGACCCGCCGCCCGGCCTGCGCCGCGTGCCGCTGCCGGCCCGCCACGTCAACACCGCCCTGCCGGCGCTGCTGGGTTACCTGCGCCGGGTGCGCCCGCCGCTGCTGCTGACCGACAAGGACCGCGTCAACCGGCTGGCACTGTTGGCCGCCACGCTGGCCGGTGGCCACACGCGGGTGGCCGTGCGCCTGGGCACCACCGTTTCCGTCAACCTGGCCGGACGCGGACGCGCCGAGCGCGCCCTGCAGCGCTGGTCCATGCGGCGCCTGTATCCGCGTGCAAGCGCCATCCTCACGCCGTCGGCAGGCGCCGCGGACGACCTGTGCGCCTTTGCCGGCCTGCCGCGCGGGCGCGTGCAGGTGGTGCCAAGCCCGGTGCTCGGTGCCACGCTGGCGGCGCGCGCCGCGCAGCCTGCAAGGGAGGTCCACTGGCCGGACGACGGCGTACCCACGGTGCTCGCCATCGGCGAGCTGTGCGCGCGCAAGGACTTTGCCACCCTGCTGCACGCCTTCGCGCGCGTGCGCGCCGCGCGCCCGTGCCGGCTGGTGATCCTCGGCGAGGGCCGCCAGCGGGCACCGCTGACCGCCCTGGCGGCGCGGCTGGGCATCGCCCCCGACCTGCAGCTGCCCGGCTTTGTCGCCAATCCCTACCCGCACCTGTCGCGGGCCGCGCTGTTCGTGCTGTCCTCGCGCTGCGAGGGCATGCCGGTGGCGCTCATCGAGGCGCTGGCCTGCGGCATCCCGACCGTCAGCACCGACTGCCCCAGCGGCCCGCGCGAGCTGCTGCGGGACGGACGCATCGGCCCGCTGGTGCCGGTGGGCGATGTCGGCGCCCTGGCGGCCGCCATGGCCGCCACCCTGGATGCGCCGCCCCCCGCACAGGCGCTGCGCGACGCGGCGGCGCCCTACGCCATCCCCCGCGCCGCCGGGGCCTACCTGGACGCGCTTGGCCTGCCGCGCCCGGCGGCACTGGCATGAGCACGGCCCCGCCACGGGTGGCACTGCTGGCGTCCTTTTCCGGCGCCGGCGGGGTCGAACGCATGCTGCTGAACCTGGCCGATGGCCTGAGCAGTGCCGGTTACGGCGTCGACCTGCTCACCATCCGCCGCGACAGCCCGCACCTGCGATCGCTGCCGCCCGGCGTGCGGCACCTGCCCCTGCCCGGCGGTCACGCCTGGGCCGTCATTCCGGCGCTGGTGCGCTACCTGCGCCGCCAGCCACCGGTGGGGCTGATTGCCGCCAAGGACCGCGCCAACCGCGCCGCCGTGCTCGCGCGGGCGCTGGCCGGGCGGCCGCTGCCGCTGGCCGTGCGCCTTGGCACGCACCTGGGCGGCGTGCGCGGCAGTCGCCGTTCCACCGGTGACCGCCTGCGCGGCGTGCTGTACCGCCGCGCCGGGGCGGTGATTGCCGTCTCGCAGGCCATGGCGGACGACCTGGTGCCCCGCTTCGGCCTGGCGCCGCAGCAGGTACACGTCATCCGCAACCCGCTGGTCACCCCGCGCCTGGCCGAGCAGGCCGCCGCGCCGTGCCCGCACCCGTGGCTGCAGGACGGCGAGCCGGTGGTCATCGGCATGGGGCGCTTCACCCGCCAGAAGGACTTCCCCACCCTGCTGCGCGCCTTTGCCCGCCTGTGCAGTCACACCCCGGCGCGGCTGGTGTTGCTGGGCGAAGGCACCGGGCGCGACGCCTGCGCCCGGCTGGCGCGGGACCTTGGCATCGGCGCGCGCGTGCTGCTGCCGGGCTTTGCCGCCAACCCCTATGCCTGGCTGGCGCGGGCACGGATGTTCGTGCTCAGTTCGCGCTGGGAAGGCTCACCCAACGCGCTCGGCGAGGCGTTGGCGCTCGGCGTGCCGTGCGTGGCCACGGACTGCCTGTCCGGCCCGCGTGAACTGCTGGCACACGGCCGCTACGGCCCGCTGGTGCCGGTGGGCGATGCCACCGCCCTGGCCGAGGCCATGCTCGCCACGCTGCGGGCACCGTTGCCGGCCGAGCAGCTGCGCCAGGCCGTGCGCGACTACCGGCAGGACATCAGCGCGGCGGGCTACCTGGCCGCGCTGGGCCTGCCGGCA
>NZ_JBFJTF010000013.1:0-26626 GCF_041625615.1 Immundisolibacter sp.
CGGTCAGCAGGGGTACGGTCAGCACAAGTACACGTAGCTTCATGGTGGTGTCTCCGTGGGCAGCGGGGTCAGTCGTCGTAGCGGCTGTACTCGACCACGAAGCCGACCAGCCCGCCGTGCCCGTAGCCGTGATGCCCACACCCACGGTAGTGGCGATGGGACCAGTGCCGGCGCGGCGCGTGGTAGTAGCGGTGCGGACGGTGGTGCCAGCCGTGGCGATAGTGGTGGCCGCGGTCCCAGCGACGGTGCTCCCGGTAGTGCTGCTTGCGGTGGCGGTGATGGTCGGAGTAGTCGCGGTGATAGCGATACTCGTGTTGCTGGCCCAGGTGGCGTTCCCCGGCCTGCACCGGTGCCACGGCCAGCAGCGTGCCGGCCAGCGTCATGCCCAAAAACAGATTCTTCAGTACCCTTCCGGTTGCCATGGCAGTGTCCTCCAGGCCGCTTCGGACGGGGCCGATCCCCGTCTCGCGTGAAGCCACCTTAGGCGGCGCTGCCTGAACCCACGCTGAACGCCTCGGTCGCCACACCTGGAGTCCCAACCCATGCTCAAGCCGTTGTGCCTGTTGCTGTCGGTGATGATCGTCGCCGCCTGCGCCACCTCGCCGCTGGGTCGAAGTCAGTTGCAGCTGTTCTCGGACACCGAGGTGGCGCAGATGGGCCTGGCTGCGTACGACGAAATCCGCAAGAAGGAGCCGGTCGAGAGCGATCCGCGCGTGAATGCCTACGTGCGCTGCGTGGCGCGCGCCATCACGGCGGTGGTGCCCAGCACTGGCCAGGCGTGGGAAGTGACGGTGTTTCGCGATGAATCGGCCAATGCCTTCGCGCTGCCGGGCGGCAAGATCGGTGTCAACACGGGCCTGCTGAAGGTGGCCACGAATCAGCATCAGTTGGCCACCGTGGTCGGGCACGAAGTGGCGCACGTGCTGGCGCGTCACTCCGGCGAGCGGCTGTCCAACCAGACCCTGGTCGGCACGGGGCTGCAGGCGGTGCAGGCCATCGGCGGCAGCATGACGCCGGCCAAGCAGCAATTGATGGGCCTGCTGGGCGTCGGCGCGCAGGTGGGCGTGCTGCTGCCGTTCTCGCGCACGCAGGAGAGCGAGGCCGACCTGCTGGGCCTGGACCTGATGGCGCGGGCCGGCTTCGACCCGCGTCAGAGCGTTGCCCTGTGGCAGAACATGGCCCGCACCAACGGCGGCGGGCCACCGGAGTTTCTTTCCACCCACCCGTCACCGGGGGGGCGCATCGAGGCGCTGCAAGGCCGCCTGCCACAGGCCGTGTCGCTGTATGAGCAGGCCCGGGCGCAGGGGCGCCAGCCGGCCTGCCGGGTGCCCTGACGGCGCGTTCGCCTACACTTGGCGCCCCCGCGTCGGCGGGAAGCGCATCACAGGGAGGGGAACGTGGACGCGGACTTCATCATCGTCGGCGCCGGCTCGGCCGGTTGCGTGCTGGCCAATCGTCTGAGTGAAGGCGGCAGGTTCAGCGTGCTGTTGCTGGAAGCCGGCGCGGACGACAACAGCCTGATCGTGCGCATGCCCAAGGGCTTCGGCAAGCTGTTGTTCGACCAGCACCACGTGCGTCGTTTCGACACCGAACCGGAGCCGGGTAACGGCAACGAATCGGAATCCTGGCCGCGCGGACGCATGCTGGGCGGTTCCAGCACCGTCAACGGCATGTTCTACACCCGTGGCCAGCCGCAGGACTTCGAGGACTGGGCCGCTGCCGGCAACCCCGGCTGGGGCTGGTCCGATATCGGGCCCTGCTTCAAGGCCATGGAGGACCATGAACTGGGTGCCGACGAGGTGCGCGGCAGCGGCGGCCCGCTGCGCGTCAGTTGCCACCCGAACCCGCACCCGCTGTGCGATGCCGCCATCGCGGCCGGCAGCCGGCTCGGACTGCCGGTCAAGAACGACCTCAACCGGCCGGAGCAGGAAGGCATCGGCTACGTGCAGTTCACGATTCGCGACGGCCGGCGCGAGGACGCCGCGGCGGCCTTCCTGCGGCCGGTCATGAATCGGTCCAACCTGCGTGTGGTGACCGGCTTTCTGGCCGGTCAGGTGCTGTTCGAGGGCACGCGCGCGGTCGGCGTGGCGGGCACGCGCAATGGCCAGCCGCAGGTGTTTCGCGCCGCGCGCGAGGTGATCCTGGCCGGCGGCACGCTGCAGTCACCGCAGCTGTTGCAGTTGTCCGGTGTCGGCCCGGCCGAGCACCTGAAATCGCTTGGCATTGCGGTCGTGCACGACCTGCCCGGTGTCGGACAGAACCTGCGCGAGCATCGCATGATGGTGGTGCAGTTCCGCCTGCGCGCGCCGAGCAGCCTGAACGGCCAGTTCGGCGGCTGGCGGCTGGGGCGTAACGTGCTGCAGTACCTGCTTGCCCGCAAGGGCCTGATGGCCACCGGGTCGCACGACGTGGTGGCCTTCGTGCGCACCCGTCCGGAGCTGACGCGGCCGGATGCCGAACTGGTGATGGCGCCGTTTTCGTTGCAGCCCGGGCGCCTGTCCATGGCGTTTGAAAAAGAGCACGGCATCCAGGTCTTCGGCTACCAGCTGCGCCCGGAAAGTCAGGGCAGCGTCATGATCACCAGCCGCGATCCGGCCGCCGCGCCGCGCATCCGTTCCGGTTACTTCACCGCCGAGGAAGACCGCCTGATGAGCGGACGCATCCTGCGCTACATCCGCGCGCTCGCGTCGCAGGCGCCGCTGGCGGACCTGCTGGTGGGCGAGACCAGCCCCGGCCCGGCGGTGCACAGCGACGAGCAGGCGCTGGCCTTCCACAGCGAGTTTGGTGGGCCGGTGGCGCATCCGGCCGGTACCTGCAAGATGGGCCACGACCCAATGGCCGTGGTCGACGCGCGCCTACGCGTGCACGGCCTCAGCGGTCTGCGGGTGATCGACTGCTCGATCATGCCAACCCTGGTTTCGGCCCACACCAATGCGGCGACCATGGCGCTGGCCTGGCGCGGCGCGCAGCTGGTGATGGAAGATCACGCCGTGCGCTGAGGCCCGGTACGTGCCACCTAGTCGGGTTGCGGCGTCTGATCGCGGCCGTGGTGGGTGACCAGTACCGGGCAGCTGGCCAGGCGCACCAGCTTTTCGGTGACGCTGCCGACCAGGTGTTTCAGCCCCGAGCGGCCGTGCGTGGCGATGATGATCAGGTCGGCCTGTTCCTCGCGGGCGAGGGCGGCGATCTCCTGCGCCGGGCGGCCAAACCGCACGACGTAGCGGGCCTTTGCACCCTGGTCCACGTGGGTCTGTGTCAGTTCGCGCAGGTTTGCTTCGGCGCGGGCCGCCACCCGCTGTTCATACCCGTGCGACTCGGTCAGGTCCGGCGCGAACGGCGGTGGCTCGGCGACGTACGTCAACACCAGTTCGGCACCGAAGGTTTGGCCGAGGCTTGCGGCATAGGACAGCGCGCCGAGCGCCGGGTCAGAGAAATCCAGGGGGACGACGATGCGGCGGATTGCGACCTGTTGCATGGCGTTTCTCCCGGCGCTCGAGCGCCTTGTCTGATGTTCTGATCGTGATTGAGCAGTCTGGGCGCTGCGGCGGCGTCCCGGCAAGTGTGGCGAGTGATCGGCGTCAACCGCTCAGCACATCTGCGCTCGCAGGCGCGCCTGCAGGGGGCTGCTGCGCGGAAAGTGCGCCAGCAGGAACTCCATCTGGTCGGCCAGGATGCGCCGGCCGCGCAGGTACACGTACTCCGCGTGGGTCGGGATGAACGGGATGGCCAGCAGTTGCAGGCCGGCCTGCTCGGGCGTGCGGTCGGCCTTGTGGTTGTTGCAGCGCTTGCAGGCGGTCACCACGTTGGCCCAGGTGTCGCTGCCGCCGGTGCTCAGTGGGCGCACGTGGTCGCGCGACAGGTCGCGGGCCTGGAACTGTCGGCCGCAGTACAGGCAGGTGTGGCCGTCGCGTTTGAACAGCGCCGGGTTGTTCAGCGGTGGAGAGTAGGTCTGGCGGCTGCGCCGCAGCGCCGACTGGTCGCCGGTGGTGGCGATGATGGAGTTGACCTCAACCACGCTGCGCCGGCCACTGGCGGCGTTGGTGCCGCCACGGATGCGGTACATCGGTGTGCCACAGGTGTAGGCGACGTGGCCGAAGTGATACAGGCGCACGGCGGTCTGATAGTCCACCCATTCCAGCGGCATGCCGGAAACGTCGGTGCGCAGCACCTGCTGGGCAAGCTGTTGTGTCATTTACATCCCCGTCGGTACTGGCACCCGGCGATAAAAACGCGCTATCAACATAGCTTGATCAGCGATTATGTAGCTGGTATTGCGGCGTCCGGCAAGCAAAAGCGTGTCGCAACTGCGGTGGGCAGGCGGTGGGCTAAAATTACCGGCCCTGTCCGTCGAGTCCGGTTTCGATGTCCTACAAGCATGGCCGGCGCGCCCGCGCCGTCACCTCCGTGGTGGATGGCATGTCGCCGTCCACACCGGTACCGGGGATGCGGGCCGACGATCGCCTCGGCGTGCATTACGCCCTCACCCTCGCGCGCGGCGAACGGGCCGCCGACAAGGCAGCGCAGATCGCCTTCGAACAGACCGTCGAGCTGCCGCCGGACCTGGTGCCGCCGGCGCTGGCCGAGCGCATGGTCGGACGGGTCGAGGTCCTGCACGAGCGCGGGCCACGGCAGGCGCGGCTGACGCTCAGCTACGGCCCGGACAGCATCGGCGACGACCTGCCGCAGTGCCTGAACCTGCTGTTCGGCAACATCTCGCTCAAGCCGGGCATCCGCATCACGGGTATCGACTGGCCGGCGCCGTTGCTGGCTCACCTGGGTGGGCCGGGTCACGGCGTGGCGGGACTGCGGGCGCTGACCGGCGCGCCGCGGCGGCCGTTGCTGTGCACGGCACTGAAGCCGATGGGGCTGTCGGCGGTGCAGCTGGCCGAACGCTGCGAGGCATTTGCCCGCGGTGGCATCGACATCATCAAGGACGACCACGGGCTCAGCGATCAGCCGGCGGCGCCGTTCGCCGAGCGCCTGGCGCGTTGCCAGGAGGCGGTCAGCCGCGCCAACGCGCAGGCCGGCACCGGGGCACTGTACTTTCCCAACGTGACCGCACCGGCCGGGGAGCTGCCCGGGCGCCTGGCGGCCGCCCGCGCGGCCGGCTGTCGCGGGGTGCTCATCAGCCCGTGGCTGGTCGGTCTGGACACGCTGCGGCAGATTCGCGACACCTACGGTCTGGCCGTGCTGGCCCATCCGGCGCTGACCGGCAGCCTGTTCGCACGCACTGCCGGTATCGCGCCGGAGGTGGTGCTGGGTGACCTGTTTCGCATCGCCGGCGCGGACGCGGTCATCTACCCGAACAGCGGCGGCCGGTTCAATTTTTCGCTGGCAACCTGCGAGCGCATCAATGCCCATCTGCGCCGGCCGTTGGGCGCTGTGCGCGCGGCCATGCCGGCCCCGGCCGGCGGCATGGATGTGTCACGCGTCGGCCACTGGACGCGTCGCTACGGGCCGGACACGCTGGTGCTGATCGGCGGCAGCCTGTACGCACAGGGCGACCTGGAGCGGGCGGCGGCGGCCTTGCGCGCGGCCGTTGAGGAGCCATTCACATGAACGAAAGTCAATCACGCGTGCTGCGCGGCGAGCAGTTCACCTGGCCGCAGGTGCCGCTGCGTGTCTACAAGAACGATGGCAGCCCGCACCGGGACATCACCCGCCGCACGCTGCTCGGCGAGGGCGGGGGCGAGGAAGCGCTCGATGCGCTGGTGCGCTACTTCGAGATCCAGCCGGGCGGCTACTCGACCCTGGAACGGCATCAGCACCCGCACGCGGTGGTGGTGCTGCGCGGCAGCGGCACGGTGATCCTGGACCGTCAGGTGACGCCGGTGACGGCCGGCGACTGCGTGTACGTGGCGCCGCAGTGCTTTCACCAGTTCCATGCCGATGCCGGTGAGGTGCTGGGTTTTCTGTGCGTGGTCAGCCGCGAGCGTGACCGGCCGGTGCTGCCGACCGAACAGGAGCTGGCGCGTCTTCGCGAGGAACCGGCGGTGGCCCGCCTGCTGCGGGTCTGAAGCACAAAAAACCCCGCCGGCAGGGCCGGCGGGGTTCGTCTGCATGCCGGGCCGGGTGGCCCGGAACGCGGTCAGCGGGTGATGTAGTCGCTGTGGATCCAGCCGCTGCGGCCGTTGACGTCCACGGCCCACCAGGCACCCTGCTTCTCGCCGGTCGGCGACACCGGCGTGCCCTTGGCCACGGTCATGACCACCGGTGACTGGGTGGACGGGCCGGAGCGCATGTTGACGTCCGCCAGCGTCATGTAGCCGGAGGCCGATGGCCGCGTCGCCGCCGGGCGGGTGGCCTGCACCTGGGCGACCAGCTTGTTGTGGGCGTCCAGGAAGGCGGCTGCCACGATCTTGCCGATGTCGGTGCTGGCATAGGCGCCGCCGGCGGCGCCGACGATGCCGCCGAAGCCCAGGCCACCGAAGCCGATGTCGCGCTTGCTGGCGCTGCCCTCGGCGGCGGCTTCCTGCACGCCGGTGCGCACATTGGTCAGGAACAGCGTGGTTTGCGCTTCCATGTTGGTCCAGCGGATGCCGCCGGCGATGGCGCCGCCGATGCCCGGGATGAGCGCGCCCAGTCCGGCACCGCCACCGCCGGCGTTGGCGTCCTTGAAGACCACGTTCGGCGTGATCAGGAAGTCGGCCGCCTTCATCTGCCCGGCACCCATGTTGCTGCCGCTTTGCAGTTCGCCGGCAGCCGCCATGGCGCGCTCGCGCTGCAGGGCGCTGCTGGCCTGGCCGCGGTCGACCACCTGGAAGCAGTTGCTCTGCGCCATCATGATGCGCAGCAGCGGGATGGGGCTGGTCAGACCGGCCTGGGCCAGCATCGGGTTGTCCTGTTCGATCAGGGCCGCGGTGCCGATGGGGGCGGCGCAGCGCGTCAGCTGCGGGGCAGCGCCCTGGGTGCCGGCGGCGCCGGCCGAGCCGGTCACCATGCTGCCGCCGCCGCCGAGCTGCGTCTGCGTCGAGGCGCAGCCGGCCAGTGCCAGGGCGGTCATACCCAGCAGGCCGCAGGTGAGGTTTTTCTTGAACATGCGATCTCCCCGAATGGCTAGATAAGCGCGGACCGCGAATATACCTAAGCGGCTGCGTCCTGACGTGTATGTTCCATCACATACGCACCACGATCTTGCCAAAATGCCGGCCGGACGCCATGTGTTCGAATGCGGCGCGGATGTCGTCGCGCTCGAACACGCGGTCGATGACCGGTTCGATGCGGTGGCTGGTGATGGCGCGGTTCATGGCCTCGAACATCTCGCGCGGCCCGACGAACACGCCGTGCAGACGCAGGCCCTTCATCAGTACCGGCCGCAGGTCCATTTCCGTGGCGTTGCCGGCGAGCACGCCGATCACCGTGACGGTACCGCCCAGGCGCGCCACGTTGATGGACTTGCCGATGGTGCCGGCGCCGCCGACCTCCACCACCTGGTCGACACCGGCCTTGTCGGTCAGCGCCATGACTGTCTTGTCCCAGTCCGCATCACTGGCGTAGTTGATGCCGTGATCGGCCCCCAGCGCCTTGGCGCGTGCCAGCTTCTCGTCGCTGCTGGAGGTGATGATCACGTTGGCGCCGGCCGCCTTGGCGAACTGCAGGGCAAACAGCGACACGCCGCCGGTGCCCAGCGCCAGCACCGTGTCGCCGGGCTTCACCTGCCCCTGCACGACCACCGCGTTCCAGGCGGTGACACCGGCGCACGGCAGCGTGGCGGCCTGCTCGAACGACAGGTGCTCCGGGATCGGCAGCAGGCCGTCCTCGTCGAGCACCACCAGCTCGGCCGCCATGCCGTCGTTGGGGCCGCCCAGGGTGGAGCCGCGGGCGGCCGGCGTGGGTTCGCCGCCGAGCCATTTCTGGGCAAAGATGGCCGTCACCCGATCGCCTTCCTTGAACCGCCGCACGCCGGCACCGACCGCCACCACCTCGCCGGCGCCGTCGGACAGCGGCACCAACGGCAACTTCTGGCGCGGGTTGTACTTGCCCCGTACGGTCATCAGGTCGCGGTAATTCAGTGACACGGCGCGCACGCGCACCAGCACCTGGCCGGGGCCGGGCTGCGGATCGGCGCGCTCGACAACGGCCAGCTGTTCGACGCCAAATTCCCGAATCTCGATCGCCTTCATCAGCGCATGCTCCTGTTGGCAGTTTGGTGTTGCGTTTGGACGCGCCGACCGGCGCTGGGCCGATCGATTATAGCGATCGGCCCCGGTAGGCTTTTCGTGGTCGGCGCCTGTGCCATCATTGGCGCGCTGCAGGGCGGCACATGGCGGTCCTGTGGCGTGTGCCTGGGCATTTCCGTGGGGTAAGCAATGAATCGACGTTTTGTGCGCCTGGTCGCATGCGTGCTGTGCCTGTCGCTATGGTGGCCGGCAGTGGGCACGGCCGGTCAGGCCGAGGAGGACAGGCTGCGGTCGGCCGCGGACGTACTGCACCAGCTCGCCGAGATCCCGGAGAACGCCGTCCCGCCGAGTTTGTTGGCCGACGCCTACGGCATTGCGGTCATCCCGGGCGTCATCAAGGCCGGCTTCGTGGTCGGCGGCCGTTGGGGCAAGGGCGTGGTGGCGGTGCGGCAGAATGGCGCCTGGAGCAACCCGGCGTTCATCACGCTGGCCGGCGGCAGCGTCGGCTGGCAGATCGGTGCCCAGTCCACCGACATCATCCTGGTCTTCAAGACCCGCCGCGGGGTGGAGAACCTGGCCAGTGGCAAGGTCACCCTGGGCGGCGATGCGGCCATCGCCGCGGGTCCGGTCGGCCGGCAGGCATCGGCCGCCACCGACGCGCAGCTCAAGGCGGAGATCTATTCCTACTCGCGCAGCCGCGGCCTGTTTGCCGGCATGGCGCTGGAAGGCGCCGTGCTGCAGCCGGACGATGGCGCCAACGCCGCGGCCTACGGCGGTAACGTGTCGTCGTGGGACGTGTTCGAGAATCGCGTGTTCACGACGCCGCCGCTGGCGCAGCAGTTCAAGCAGGCGTTGGCACAGTACGCACCGCCGCCACGGCGCTGATTCGCCGGTGCCGACGCAGGCCAGCCTGAGCGTCGACACCACCGGCCGCGTTCTCCATGCCCGCGGCGCGTGGACCGTGTGTGGCCTTGATGCGGTACAGGCGCACTGGCAGCGCTGGCAGCATGCCGGCAACTGGACACTCGATGTCAGTGGCATCGACGGCCTCGACACCGCGGGCGCCTGGGCGTTGCAGCGGCTCATCGACGCCGCCGCGGCGCGCCAGGCCCGGTTGCAGCTGACGGGCCTGTCGGCGCCGCACGCACAACTGCTGGAGTTGGTGCGCGCCCGTGCGCCACAGGCCGGTGCCGCGTTGCCGCGTCAGGCCGGTTGGCTGGAAGGGCTCGGTCGCATCGCGGCGGCCAAGTTCGGCGATGTGCTGGCGTTTCTGGATTTCGTCGGTCAGCTGGCGCTCGAAGGGCGCCGCCGCCTGCGCTGGGCGCGTCTGGTGCAGGAAATCGATGCCGCCGGCGTGCGGGCGCTGCCCATCCTCGGCCTGCTGGCGTTCCTGATGGGCGTGGTGGTGACCTATCAGGCCGGCGAGCCGCTGAAGACCTTCGGTGCCAACGTGCTGGTGGTGAACCTGGTGGGCGTCACCATGCTGCGCGAGATGGGGCCGCTGCTGGCGGCCATCATCGTCGCCGGGCGCACCGGGTCGGCCTACACCGCCGAGATCGGCACCATGCGCATCACCGAGGAACTGGACGCGCTGCGCAGCCTCGGCATCACGCCGCTGGAGATGCTGGTCATCCCCAAGCTGCTGGGCCTGTTGATCGCGCTGCCGCTGCTGACGCTGTATGCCTCGGCGCTGGGCATATTCGGCGGCATGGTGGTGGCCGACGGCCTGTACAACGTCGGCTATGCCGACTTCCTGCGTCGCCTGCCGGACACGTTCGCGCCCAGCACTTTCTGGGTCGGACTGATCAAGGCGCCGGTGTTCGCGCTCATCGTCGCCGCCGTGGCCTGCCATCGCGGCTTTCAGGTGACCCACAGCGCCGAGAGCATCGGCCGCGAGACCACGGTCAGCGTGGTGCAGAGTATCTTCCTGGTGATCATCGCCGACGCCGTGTTCTCGGTGCTGTTCCAGGTGCTTGGCCTGTGAGCGAGGCGCCGGCCATCGAGGCCCGTGCCCTGGCCACCCTGGCCGGCCCGCGGGTGCTGCACGAGAACATCGACCTGACCGTGCGGCGTGGCGAGGTCCTGGCCCTGGTCGGCGGCAGCGGGTCGGGCAAGACCGTGCTGCTGCGCACGCTGAGCCTGCTGCAGGCGCCGGCACAGGGCGGGCTGACGGTGCTGGGCGAGGACGCCACCGGCATCGACGGCCCGGCGCTGCGGGCGCTGCGCCGGCGCATCGGCATCCTGTTTCAGCACGGCGCGCTGTTCACCGGGTTGTCGGTGCTCGACAATGTGTGCCTGCCGCTGGCCGAGTACACCGGCCTGTCGGCGGCCAGTCGGCGCGACCTGGCCATGTTGCGCCTGGGTCTGGCCGGGCTGCCGCCGGACGCCGCCGGCAAGTTTCCGGGCGAACTGAGCGGCGGCATGATCAAGCGCGCGGCGCTGGCCCGGGCGCTGGCGCTGGACCCCGAACTGCTGTTCCTGGACGAACCGTCGGCCGGTCTCGACCCGGTGACGGCCGCCGGGCTGGACGAACTCCTGGGCGACCTGCGGGAACTGCTGGGACTGACCGTGGTGATGGTGACGCACGATCTCGATTCCATCGCCCGGGTCAGCGACCGGGTCGCCTACCTTGGCCGGGGTGCCTTGCTGGCGGTGGCGCCGGTGGCGGAGCTGGCGGCGTCCGAGGAGCCGGAGATCCGCGCCTACTTCGCCGCTGCCCCACGCGATTTCGGAGGTGCTGCATGCAGGCGCGGGTAGGTTACACGGCGGTCGGCGCCTTCGTGCTGCTGCTCGGCGCGGCGCTGATCGGCCTTGGGTTGTGGCTGGGCTCCGGCCGCGAGCGCGGCGAATTCCGCAGCTATTACGCCTACACCGAGGAGTCGGTGGCGGCGCTGAGCCCGTCGTCGGCGGTTACCTACCGGGGGGTCGATGTCGGCCACGTGGCGGGCATCGAACTCGACCCGGACGACCCCACGCGTGTGCGCCTGACCTTCAGCATCCGCGCCGATGCCCCGGTCAAGACCGACACCGTCGCCACCCTCGCCATGCAGGGGTTGACCGGCCTGGGCTCGGTCGAGCTGACCGGGGGCAGCCGCGCCGCGCCGCTGCTGCGCGAAACGCCGGGCAGCCGCTACCCGGTGATCCAGATGCAGCCGTCGCTGATGAACCGGCTCGACACGGCGCTGCGCCTGGCCATGCGCACGCTCGAACAGGTCAGCCAGCGGATGCTGGTGCTGCTGAACGAGGACAACACGCAGGCCATCGGCGCCATCCTTGCCAATGCCGAAACGATCAGCGGCACGCTGGCCGGGCAAAGCGCGCGCCTGGAGCGGACCCTGGCCGACATCGAGCGCATGGCGGCGGCCGGCGCCGAGGTCGGTGAGGCGCTGCCGCAGCTGGCGCCGCGCGTGCAGGCGGTGCTCGGCCAGACCGAACAGCTGCTGGGCGCGCTGCGCGAGAGCAGCGAGCAGGTCGGCAGCACCGCCCGCGACAGCCGCCGCCAGTTGCAGTACACCGGCGGTGTGCTGCTGCCGCAGGTGGAGCGCCTGGTGGACGACCTGGGCAGCGCCGCCGACAGCCTGAGCGAGCTCGGCGAGCGGCTCAACGCCAATCCGCAAATGCTGCTGCTGGGGCCGCCGCGGCGCGAACCCGGCCCGGGGGAAGACTGATGCGCCTGCTGATCGCTGCCGCCGTGCTGCTGGCCGGTTGCTCGCTGCCGGTGACGCCGCCGCCGGCCGACACCACCCATACGCTTGCCGTGCCGGCAAGCGCGCCGATGCCTGCCGCACTGCCCGCCCAGGCGACGCTGCAGGTGGCGTTGCCGACCGTGGCGCCCGGCTATGCCGGTGCGGCCATCGCTTACCGCACGGCGCCGCATGAGCTGCGCTACTACGCCCGTCAGCGCTGGGTGGACCGACCGGCGCGGCTGCTGCAGCAGGCCCTGCTCGACGGCCTGGCGGCCGGCGGGGCGCAGGTGATGGCGCCGGGCAGCGGTGCCCGGCCCGATTACCGCCTGCTGAGCAATCTGGTGCAGCTGGAGCAGGATTTCACCACCCAGCCCAGCCGGGTGCGCATGACGCTGCGGGTCCAGCTGGTGGACGTGAACCAGCGCCGGTTATTGGGCAGTCACACCCTGCGCCTGGAGCAGGTGGCCGCCAGTGACGATCCGGCCGGTGGTGTGGCGGCGGCCAACGTGCTGCTCCAGCAGGCGGTGCAGGAGGTGGCCGAGTTTTGCCGCCGTACGGTGGGCGGCTGAGACGGCGCGCGCCCAGTGTCGCCCGGTTTGCAACGGACCCCGTGGTACGGGCTCAGGCCGCGGGGCCTTCGGGGGCACCGAGCGCCGTCGTGGCCCGCGGCCGCCGGTGTCGGGCCGCCAGCAGTGGTCCTGTCAGGCACAGCGCGCTGGCGCACAGCGCGCCGTTGATGGCGACGACGACCGGCGGCTGGTCGATGCCGAAACGCCAGGCATGCACGCCGGCCAGCGCTACCAGGCAAAGCGCCAGCAGGCCGCGCAGCGGCACGGGCCCGAGGCGTCCGGGCAGGGCGCCGGCCGCCGCGGGCAGCAACGCGAGTGTCGCCAGCAACACGGCCTGTGCCGGGCCTTCGAGCAGCGCTGTCATGGCCGATGCCGCCAGCGCGATGGGAGTGCCCCACACCAGGCCGTCCCAGAGGCCGTTCACGACGCTGCGGTGATCGCGTCGGGCGAGCCAGATGTTGACGCCGGACACGCACACCCAGGCCAACGCCAGGCCCAGCACGCCATAGAGCAGCTTGCTGGCCCAGCCGCCGAAGTGACCGAAGTGCAGGCGATAGACGGAATAGGCGATCTGCCGCGCCAGCGGGCCGTCGGACAGGCCCTGGTGGCCCAGCGGCGTGCCGCTGGCATCGAAGCGGTAGATCTCGGAGTAGATCAGCCGGCCGGGCAGGGTGGCGCCGACTTCCACAAACTGCCGCTCGGTGCCGGGACGGTGGATCATCAGGTAGATCGGCGTGGCGTCGGGCGCGAGGCGGGCCATTTCGTCCAGCGTCTGCTGGAAGTCGATCTGTGGTGGTGCCCCCACGACCTGGATGTCGGCGCCGTACACCGAGGCAATCAACGCGTCCCGGTCGCCGTCGAACCAGCGCTCGGCGCCGGCGGCGACCAGCACGCCAATCAGGCCGAAGAAGGCGCCGGTCAGACCGAACATGAGAAAGAACGGACTGCCCCACACGCCGAGCCGGTTGTGCAGGTCGGTGTGGTGCAGTGCGTCGGAGCGGTCACGCCGCCAGCGGAACAGGTCCTTGACCAGGTTCGGGTGCGACAGCAGCCCGTTGAGGATCAGCGCGCACAGCAGCGCGCCGATGCTGCCGGTGACGATGAGCCCCGCGGTTTCCGGCAGCAGCAGCACGGTGTGCAGGTGCACCAGCAGGTGCGTCCAGCTGTCGGCGGGCGCCGCATCGAGCGTGCCGGACGACGTCACGTAGCGTTCGTGCCCGTCGGCGGACAGGCGCATGCGCGGCAGGCTGGCTGACGGCAGCGCGACAAACAGCTCGTCGGGTGGGGTTGCCGTCTCGGCCAGGAACCGGTCCACCGCGTGGGCGAGCTGCGGCGCCGAATGGGTGGGGGACTCGGGCAGTTGCGGCTGTTCCCAGCGTTCCAACGCCTCGTGGAACACGGCCAGCGCACCGCTGAGGCAGATGACATACAGCAGGCCGGCGAGTGTGAGTCCGAGCACCGAGTGTGCCCGTCGCAGACGCTTCACCTGTGCGCTGCGCAATGGCCAGCTCATGGCAGGCTCCCGGTCGGTAGCAGGGCGATGCCAAGTCCGGTCGCCAGGCACAGGCCGACCGCCGCGCGGCGTCGCGTCGTCAGGCACAGCAGGACCGTGGCCACCGCGGCCCACAGCAAAGGCAGCGTGAAGACGGCCGTGACCCATCGCGCGGCAGCCCCGGCGGGCAGCCAGTAGACGGCGTGCAGGCACAGGACCAGCGCCAGCGCAAAGGCGGCCGGGCCGACCAGCACGGCCGTGCCCAGGCCGCGCAGCACGGTCGCCAGGGTGGGCAGGGACGCGCGCCCTGGCGTTGGGATGGCCGTGTCGCGGCGGGCCGGTGTGGCGGCGTGTGCGATCAGCGCCCAGGCGCCGAGCGCGGTGACGCCGAGGGCGTAGATCACGCCGAACTCCGGGCCGACCGCTCGGACCCACAGCAGCAGCGCTGCCAGGCCGCAGCCGAGGCTCGCCAGCAGCCACCCGTGCCCGCGCCCGCGCCAGGCAAGCCACAGGCAGGCGCTGGCCACGGCGCCGAGGAGCACGGGCGCCACGGCGTCAGCGGGCACCGGGGCGGGCTCCGGGCCGGCCGCGGTGCGTGGCGGTCACCGCGATGGCGGCGCTTGCCGGGTGGCTGCCGCAGTTCACTGGAATTGGTACCGCACCGTGGCGTAGACACTGCGCCGGGCGCCGTAGAAGCAGTCGCCCCGGCTCAGGCACGAGGCCACGTAGGTGTCATCGGTGAGGTTCTGCCCGTGCAGGGTGTAGCGCCAGGGGCCCCGGTCCCAGGCCAGCATGCCGTCGAACAGCGTGACCGCGGGTGTGGTCGGCGCCCGTTCGTTGCGGTAGCTGCTGAAGTGCCGCGCGCCCAGCCCGGCGGTGAATCCCTCGAGGTTGGCCACGGTGAAGGGCACGCTGGCCCAGGCTGCGGCCTGGTGTTTGGGCAGCTGCTCGATGGCCGGGTCGGGGTCGATGTAGTTGTAGTGGGCGGCCAGGTCGATGCGGTCGAACACGCGGCCGACGAGCTCGATCTCGATGCCCCGGTTATGGATCTGGCCGGTCTGGACGGTGTTCAGGGGATGGACCGGGTCTGGTACCAGCTGGTTGGCCTCCTGAAGTTCGTAATAGGCCGCGTTGAACGCCCATTGCGCGTTGGGTGGCTGGAACTTGAAGCCGACTTCGACCTGCTCGCCCTCGAGCGGCCGGAAGCGATCGCCGAGCCGGTTGGTGCCGCTCACCGGCGTGAACGACTCGTTGTAGGCGACGTATGGCGCAAGGCCCATGTCGAAGCGGTACATCAGGCTGGCGCTGGTGCTGGTGGCCTGGCTGCGCTCGGTGTCCGCGCCTTGCAGTGCATTGCGCACGCGGTCACGCCGGATGCCGGCCGTGACAATCCACGGGCCCCAGGTGATGCGGTCTTGTGTGTAGCCACCCACGTGGCTGAGGGTGCTGCGCGGCACGCCGGTCAGGGCCGGTGGTGTGTACGGCGGGTACTGCGGATCGAAGACGTCGATGTTCGGGACCGTGCCGCCAAGACCCATCGGGCGGTCGAAGGCGTTTTCGGCGGTGCTGCGGTGGCGCGCGTAGTCCAGGCCCAGCAGCACCTGGTGTTGCAGGGGACCGGTGGCAAACTGGTATTCGAGGTGGGTGTCACTGCCCCATACCCGGCTGCGCCGGTCCTCGAACCACCCGGAGCGGCCCACCACGCGCCGGTCCGGGTCCAGGAACGAATTGCCGGGATTGGAGAAGGCGTCGACGTACAGGGAGGCGTATTCGACCTCGTTGTACGCGTAGCGGGTGGCGTGGCGCAGGGTCAGGGCATCGCTGAAGCGGTGCGACAGCAGCACGCCGGCCTCGGTGCGGTCGGAGTCGTAGTGATCGCCGGGGTTGCCGATGAAGCGGTCGGTGGGGATGTAGCCGTTCGGGTTGCGGGTGACCGTGCCTTCCCAGGGAAAGAACTGGGCCGTGGAGCCGGAGCGGTCGCGCTGGTGCAGGGTCTGGAACGTGACGGCAGTGTCGGCGCTGGGCTCCCAGGTCAGCGACGGAGCGACCAGCAGGCGGTCATCATCCACCTGGTCCACCTGGGTTTCGGCATCGCGGCCCACCGCGATCAGGCGGTACATCCAGGTCGCGTCGTCGTTCAGCGCGCCGGTGAGGTCGGTCTGGAACTGGCGCCGGCCGAAGGAGCCGAACTGGATCGCCACCTCCTGTCGGGTCTCCGGCAGCGGACGCTTGGAAACCAGGTTGACCAGGCCGCCGGTGGTGCCCTGGCCATACAGCATGGAGGCCGGCCCGCGCAGCACTTCGATGCGTTCGAGCAGGTACGGGTCCACCCGGGTGTTGGAGGTGTAGAACCCGCTCAGCTGGCGGCGCAGGCCGTCCAGATACTGGGTCGGAGCGGCGCCGCGGATGCGCGCGCTGTCGGTACGCGAGTCGAGTCCGTAGGCGTCCGAGCGCACCCCGGCCACGTAATTGAGTGCATCCTGGAGGTTGGTCGCGCCCTGGTCCTCGATGCGTTGGCGCGTGACCACGCTGATGGACTGGGCGGTTTCCGCCAGGGGCGCGTTGGTCTTCGTCGCCGTGGCCGAGGTTTCGGCGTGGTATCCGGTGTCGGGTCCGACGGGGCTCGGTTCAGGCGCGCTGGCCTCGACGGTCACGCTGGGCAGGTGGGTTTCGGTGGCGCCCACGGGCCCACACGACAGCGAAACGGCGGTCGCCAGGGCGCTGCAAAGGGGGGTTCGAATACGACGAGTCGCCATGGGGTCTCCCTGGAGTGGATTCCTGGCTGGCTCGTCACGGCGGCTGGCTGGAAGTGAATAATAATCATTCGTATTTTATTGGCCGTCAGTCGCCGTTTCAAGATCGAAATCGCGGCCGGCGGTGCGACCTTTTTCGGGCCATGTGTGTCGGGCAGGCAGGTTCGATCGCCGCCCCGAAAAGGGCCCGGGGTGGCGCCGGACAGGGGTCAGTCGGTCGTGACGCGCGGGTCGGTGACGAAGCCCACGCGGGTAAGCCCGGCCGCGGCGGCCGCGCCCATCACGCGGGCCACCTCGCGATAGGGCACCGCGCCATCGGCATGCAGGCGCAGTTCGGGTTGCGGCTGGCGCGTGGCAGCGTCGGCGAAGCGGGCGGGAAGTGCTTCGTCGGTCAGGGGCTGGCCGTTCCAGTACGCCTGACCCTGGGCGTCGAGCGACAGTTCGACGACTTCGGCGTCGGTCGGTACCGGCGCGCTCTGGGCCTGCGGCAATTCCACGCGAACGGCGTGGGTCAGCAGCGGGGCGGTGACGATGAAGATCACCAGCAGCACCAGCATCACGTCGATCAGCGGGATCATGTTGATTTCCGCCTGCGGGGTCTGGCGACCGCCGGCGCCGAGGCTGCCGAAGGCCATCAGGCCGCCTCCGCCGCAGGCCGCGGTTGCGTGCGCGACGCGGGCACTACCTGCGCGGCCGACGGACGGGTGCCGGTCGACATGAAGGTGAACAGCTCGTGCGCGAAGCCGTCGAGCGCGGCCAGCAGCAGGCGGTTGCGACGGGCGATGGCGTTGTAGGCGAGCACGGCCGGTATGGCCACGGCCAGGCCGAGCGCGGTCATGATCAGTGCCTCGCCCACCGGGCCGGCCACCTTGTCGAGGCTGGCCTGGCCGGTCATGCCGATCGCCAGCAACGCGTGGTAAATCCCCCACACGGTGCCAAACAGGCCAACGAACGGTGCCGACGAGGCCACCGAGGCCAGCGCCGTCTGCCCGTACTCGAGGCGCGTGGTGTCGTGTTCGATGGCGCGCTGCAGCGCGCGGTCCAGGAATGTTTCCGCCGACACGGATTCGAGCAGTCGCTGGTCGGAGCGGGCGCGGTACTGGCGCATGGCGGCGAGCCCGTGCTGCGCCAGGCGACAGAACGGTTCGTCGGTGCCGTGCTGGCGCACACAGTGCTCTGCCTGGCCGAGGTCGGTGGCCTCGCGGAACGCCGCCAGAAACGCGCGGCTGCGGCGCGCCATGCGCCAGTTCCAAAGCGCCTTGCCAATGATCAGGTACCAGCTGGCAAGGGACATTGCCAGCAATACCGCCAGCAGAAAGCGGCCGACGCCGTCGGCGTGGGCGAGGAAATGGCCGATGCCGAGAGTCTGTTCCATGGTTATCAGCTCCGCAGGTTGAAGGCGATGGGTACCAGCACCCAGGCGCCGACCGGTTCCGCGCCCCGACGTGCCGGCTCGAATCGCCAGCGTCGTATCGCCGCCTCGGCCGCTTCATCGAGCCGGCGGTAGCCGCTCGACTCACGCAGCTGAATCGTTGCCGGTGCCCCTTCGCGATCCACGAACACGCGCATCAGCACGCGCCCTTGCTCGCCGCGGCGTCGCGACAGCGGCGGGTAGGCCGGTGCCGGGTTATTGAGGTAGGCGGCATCGAAGCGGGGCGCGGTCAGCGGTGACGTCGCGGCGTCGGCTGCCGGCGCCGCAGGCCGCGTCGCCGACGGCGTCACCGATGGCGTGGCGGGCGGCGTTGCCGTGGGCGGCGCCTCACCTGGCGGCTCGGGTGGGTGTGCGGGCGGCGGTTTCCGGGTGGATCGCCTGGCCGGTGTGCGTGGCGCTGGCGCCGGCCGTTGCTGGGACGGGACGGGCTTCGCGGTGTCAGGCGGCGGCTCGGGCGCGGCGACCGCCGGCGTCGGCGGCGCGGGTTCTGTCGCGAGGGCGGGTGCCGCCGGCGCCGGCAGAAGGCTGATTTCGAGCAGGGCCGGTGCCTTCGGCTGACTGGCCGGTGGCTGCTGCAACACCACCCAGGCTCCGAGCGCGTGCAGCGCCACGGCGCCGCTGGCACCCAGCAGCACGTCGCGCCGCGGCAGTCCCGAGCGGAGCGCGCGCGGCATGCCGTCAGGCCGTCAGTATCAGCTTGTTGGCGGCGGTCAGGCGCAGGCTGTACTCGCGACCGGCGTGCACGATCGCCACCCGCCGGGTGCCGGCGAACAGCTGTTCGCTGTCATACCGTGGAACCGGGTCGACCTTGGGCAGAGCGGCGGCCGAACGTCGGTCAGGGGCCGGACGGGTGGGACGGGGTGAACCTGGCGGCATGTTCGTGTCTCGGTTGAGTGAAACGCCGCAAGACGATAACGAGAACGCGAACGATTCGCAACAACATATTTATCAGCCGGGCCGCCGGAGCCCGGGTGCGGCTCGCCGGCTTCTTGCTGGCGGTTCGGGAAGGGGCGCAGCACGCGCGTCGACCGGCATGCGCGCCGGTCGGACCGGGGCGCGGTGCTACAGGTTTTGCAGGTAACCCGGTCCCAGCCGGCGCATCTGGTTGAGCACCCAGCGCTGGCGTTGGCGCAGGTAGTCGGACGGCGCGTCCACGTGCAGGAGGGAAGGCGACGGCAGCACGGCCGCCAGCAGGGCTGCCTGCTCGCGGCTGAGCTCGGCGGCCGAGCAGTCGAAATAGGTCTGTGCGGCGGCTTCCACCCCAAACACGCTGCCGCCGAACTGGGCGATGTTCAGGTACACCTCGAGAATCCGCTGCTTGGGCCACAGCAGCTCCAGCAGGCCGGTGAAGTACAGCTCGATGCCCTTGCGCAGCCAGCTTTGTTCGCGCCACAGGAACAGGTTCTTGGCCGTCTGCTGGGTGATGGTGCTGGCCCCGCGGGGGCGGTCACGGTACTGGTTGTCGCGGATGGCGCGGCGGATGCCGGCCAGATCGATGCCCCAGTGCTGGCCAAAGCGCTGGTCCTCGGCCGCCACCACCGCCAGCGCCATGGCCGGCGCGATGCGCTCGTAGTCCACCCACTGGTGCGGGTAGGGATAAAAACCATAGCCGGCCTGCAGCGCCACGATGCGGTTTTGCAGGATGAACGAGCTGGTCGGCGGCGGCAGCCAGCGCAGCGCCAGCACGGTGCCGGCGGTCACGGCAACCCAGATCAGCAGCGTGTAGGCCAGCGCCCGGCGCAGCCAGCGCAGCGGTCGACGGCGGCGCCTCACAACCAGCGTCGGACCCGGCTGCTGTAATCGGCGTAGTCGGTGCCGAAGCGCCAGCGAAGATGGGCCTCCTCGCGGGCGATCACCAGGCGCTGCATGACCGGCAGCACCCAGGCCAGCATCAGCAGCACCCAGGTGCTGCCGGCCAGCAGGGCGACGCCCACCTGGAACAGGGTCAGGCTGACGTATATCGGGTTGCGGCTGAAGCGGAACGGCCCGCTGCTGACCAGGCGGCTGGCGGCGCGGTGCGGGTTCAGGGTGGTCTCGTGCCGGCGCAGCTCGCGCAGGCACCAGGCGAACACCAGTACCGCCAGCACGATCAGCACGGCGCCCAGCCCGAAGCGCACAACGCCGCCCGGTACCGGCCACGGCAGCGGGCGCTCCAGCCACAGGCCCAGGCCGATGGCGACCAGGTACAGGATGGGTGGTGGAATCGGTACGCGCGGCTTCTCGTCGCTCATTGATCGGCTCCGGGGATCAGCAGGATCTTGCCGGTGGTGCGCCGGGCGCCCAGGTCGGCGATGGCGGCCGGCGCCTCGCGCAGCGGCCGGCGCTGCGACACCAGCGGGGCGATGGCGTTTTTTTGCCACAGCTCGAACAGGCTGGCCATCTGTGCCGCCGCGGCGGTTCGGTTTCGCCGCCGCCATGGCCCCCACACCACGCCGACCGCGGACAGCTCCTTCAGCAGCAAACGGTTGGCGGGAATCTGTGGGATGGCGCCGGCGGCGAAGCCGACGATCAACAGCCGCCCGCCGACCGCCAGCAGGCGCAGCGCGGCGGCGGTGTAGTCGCCGCCGACCGGGTCCAGCACGGCATCCACGCCGCGGCCGCCGGTGGCCGCCTTGACCTGCTCGACCCAGTCCGGGGCGGTGTAGTCGAAGGCCTGCGCGGCGCCGTGCTGGCGCGCCAGGGCGCACTTGTCGGCGCCGCCGGCGGCGGCCAGCACGTTCAGCCCCAGTGCCTTGCCCAGCTGCACGGTGGCCAGCCCCACCCCACCGGCGGCGGCCAGCACCAGCAGCGTCTGGCCCGGTTCGAGTCGGCCGCGTTCCAGCAGCGCGTGGTGGGCAGTGCCGTAGACCACCGGCAGGGCGGCCGCCGTGGGCAGATCCACGGCAGCCGGCACGCGCGACAGGTCGGCCGCGTCGACGCAGGCGTATTCGGCGAAAGCCCCGTAGCTGACCAGTCCGCACACGCGCTCGCCGAGCGCCAGATCGGTATCACCGCCGACGGCGTCTACCGTGCCGGACAGCTCCACGCCGGGCGCGAACGGCAGCGGCGGGCGCTCCTGGTAACGGCCGCCGATCATCAGCGTGTCGAGGAAATTGAGCGCGGCGGCCGCCACCTTGACGCGCACCTGGCCGGGGCCGGGCTGCGGCAGTGGCAGGTCGGCCCACTGCATGTCGTCGGGTGTGCACCAGTCGTGAACCAGCCAGGCTTTCATGATGTTCGGTATCCCGCGGACTGAATGAACGGCGCCGCGGCCGGCCGACTCAGGCCGCCAGCGACGCGAAAGGCTGCGGCCGGACCCGGAAGCAGGCCGCGTACAGCGCCGGCACGAACAGTACGGTCAGCACCGTGGCCAGCGCGAGGCCGCCCATCATGGCATAGGCCATCGGTCCCCAGAAGGGATCGGTCAGCAGCGGCAGCAGGGCCAGGATGGCCGCCGCGGCGGTCACCACGATGGGCCGGAAGCGGCGCACGGTCGACTCGATGACCGCCTCGTAGCGGCTCAGGCCCGCCGCCACGTCCTGGCGTATCTGGTCCACCAGGATCACCGTGTTGCGCATGGTGACGCCGGCCAGCGCCAGCACGCCCAGCTGCGCCACCAGCCCGAGCGGCAGGTCCACGGCCCACAGCGTGAACAGCACGCCGATGATGCCCAGCGGGGCGGTGGCCAGCACCAGCGCGGTCAGGCCCAGGTGCTGCAGCTGCAGCATCAGCAGGGTGATGATGGCGACCAGGATGATCGGCACGACGGCGCCCAGGGCGGCGTCCACCTCGGCGCTGAGCTCGCCGATGCCGCCGATCTCCAGGTGGTAACCCAGCGGCAGCCCGGCACGGAGGGTGTCCAGTTGGTCGGCGAGTTGCGCGTCCACGTCCAGCGGCTGCACGAACCAGGGCAGGTCGGCGTACACCATGACCGCCGGCTGGCGGTTGTAGCGGGTGAACACGCCGTCCTCCACCGCCAGCTCCAGCCGTGCCAGCTGGCCGAGCGGCAGGCTGGTGCCGTCGGCCAGCGGTACCGGCACGTTCGGCAGGTAGCCCAGGCGCGTGCGTTCGTCCTCGGTCAGGCGCAGTACCACGTCGATGGTCTCGTCGCCGTCGCGCAGCTGCGTCACCGGCTGCCCCGACAGCAGCATGTCGAGCGACTGTCCCAGCCGCTGCCCGGACAGGCCCAGCGCCGCCAGGCGGGCGTGGTCGAGCTGTACCTGCACCGTGCTCACCGGGCCACGCCAGCTCAGGTACACGCCGCGTGTCTGCGGGTGCTCCTGCACCGCGGTGCGAAGCTGCGCCGCGATCCCGCGCAGGCGTTCCTTGTCCGGTCCGGTGACGCGGTATTCCAGGGACGAGGGCGCCGGCATGCCGAACGGAAACGCATTCACCCGCGCGCGGGCGTGCGGCAGTTCCCGCGCGATGCGCGTTCGCAGTGCCTCGCGCAGGCGGTCGCGCGTGTGGCGATCGGTGGTCAGGACGTAGGTCTTGACCACGTTGTGGGCCGGCAGCTCGATCCACAGGTCGGTGAAGATGCGTGGCGTGTCCATGCCGACGTAGCTCACCCAGCGCTCGATGCCCGGCTCCTGTTCGAGCAGGCGGTCGATGTCCCTGGCCAGCGCCTCGCTGGCGGTGAACGCGCTGTTCTCCGGCAGCCAGGTTTCGACGATCAGGTCCGGCCGGTCGGTGAGCGGGAAGAACTGCTTCTCCACCTGCCGCCCGGCCAGCGCGGCCAGCGCGCTCAGGCCCGCCACGGCCGCCAGCAGTGCCCAGCGGTGATCGACGCAGCCGCGCACCACGGCGCGCAGGCGCCGGTAGAACGGCGTGTCGTACACCTCGTCATGGTGGGCCACGCGTGCCGGCAGCATGCGGTACGCCAGGTACGGCGTGAACAGCACCGACACCAGCCAGGACACCAGCAGCGCCACCGCGATGACGCCGTACAGGCCGAACATGAACTCGCGCAGCGCCGTCTTGGCCAGCGCAATCGGCATGAAGCCGGCGATCATCACCAGCGTGCCGGTCAGCATTGGCAGGGACGTACTGGTGTAGGCGGCGCTGGCGGCGTGGAAACGGTCCAGGCCCTGGCGCATCTTCACCAGCATCATCTCGACGATGATGATGGCATCGTCCACCAGCAGGCCGAGCGAGATGATCAGCGCGCCCAGCGAGATGCGCTGCAGGTCGATGTCCAGCAGCGTCATGGCGACGAAGGTGGCGCCCAGCACCAGCGGAAAGGCGGTGGCCACCACCAGGCCGGAACGCAGGCCGAGCGTGGCGTAGCTGACCAGCAGCACGATGCCGATGGCCACCGCCAGCTTGAGCAGGAACTTGTTCAGCGTGTGGGTGACCACCTGCGGTTCGTCGGCCACCAGCGTGGCCTGCACGCCCACCGTGAGGCCGGCCTCCAGGCGCTGCATCAGGGCCACGACGTCGCGGCGCAGGTCCACCACGTTGCCGCCGGCGGCCATCGAGATGGCCAGGCCGACCGCCGGGTGGCCGTTGACGCGCATCAGCTGTTCGGCCGGATCCTGGTAGCCGGCCGACACCTCGGCCAGGTCGCCGAGCGTCAGCAGGCGGCCGTCGGCGGCCTGCACCGGCACCCGGCGCACATCGTCCACGTTGGTGAACTGGCCGCTCAGGCGCAGGCGCAGGCGGCCGTCGATGTGCTCGATGCTGCCGGCCGCCTGCACGGCGTTGTGCGCGGCGATGGCCTCGGTCAGCGCCAGCGGGCTGACACGCAGATTGCCCAGCCGGGCCGTCGACAGGTCGACGTATACCCGCTGTGGCTGGGCGCCGATCATGACCACTTTCTCGACGATCGGCAGGCGCAGCAGTTCCTCGCGCAGCCAGTCGGCCTGGTCCTTGAGTTCGGCGTAGTCGAAGTCGTCGCCCCAGACGCCGTACACCAGCGGATACACGTCGCCGAACTCGTCGTTGAAATACGGCCCGCGCACGCCCGGCGGCAGGGTGTGGCGGATGTCGCCCACCTTCTTTCGCACCTGGTACCACAGCTCCGGCACCACCTCCTTGGGGTTCGGCAGGCTGTTTTCCAGGTTGACCCAGATCCATGCCTCGCCGGGCTTGGCGGTGCTGATCAGACTGTCCAGGTGCGGGGTGTCCTGCAGCTTGCGTTCGATCTTGTCGACCACCTGCTGCTCGATCTGCTCGGCGGTGGCGCCGGGCCAGAACACGCGGATCGGCATGGCGCGCATGGTCCAGTCCGGCATGTCGGTCTGGCCGAGGCGGAAGAACGCCACCGTGCCGGCCAACAGGATCAGGCCGATCAGGTACGCCGTCAGCGTCGGTCGACGCAGGCCCCATTCGGCCAGGTTGTAGCGTGTCATGCGCGGTGGCTCAGGGCAGGCTGACGGCCTGCCCGGCGTGCAGGTCGTGCACGCCGGCGGTCACCACCCGGTCGCCGGGCCTCAGTCCGCCGGACACGGTGAGCAGATCGCCCTGCGGCGCACCCAGCTGCACCGGCTGCAGGCGCACGGTGTGGCCGCCGTCGGCGCCGGTGTCGACCACCCATACCGCCGGCTGCCCGTCGTCATGCGTGTGGATGGCGCTGGCCGGCAGTGCCGGCTGCGGTGCCGGAACCGTGACATGCACCGTGGCGCTCATGCCAAGCCGCGGCCGGGGGCCGTCGGCCACTGCCGGCAGGCTGGCGCGTACCCGGTAGGTGCGGCTGGCGCCGGCCGCCTGTGGCGCGACTTCGCGCACCTGTGCCGTCAGGGGCTGTTCCGGCGCTGCCCACAGCGTCACCGTCAGCGTGTCCGGCAGCCCGGGGACGAGGTGCTCGGGCACGTCGAACACCGCCTCCAGCTCACCGGCACGGGCCAGTTCGACGGCGGCCTGTCCGGCCGTGACCACCTGCCCGAGCTCGACCGCGTGGTCGGTCACCACGCCGTCCGCCGGGGCGCGCAGGGTGGTGTAGTCGAGCGCCCGGCGCGCGAGTTCGAGTTGCGCCTGCAGGGCGCGCCGCTGGGCGCGCAGGTTCTGCTCCTGAAAAGTCAGGCGGTCGAACTCGGCCTGGCTGACGAAGCCCTTCGGCCGCAAATCCTGCGCCCGGCGCAGCGCGGCAACGGCATCCGCGTGCTGCGCCTCGGCGGCCGTCAGGCGGGCGGCCAGGTCGCGCTCGCGCAGGCGTGCGTCGGTGGCATCCAGGCGGGCCAGCACGCTGCCGGCGGCGACCCGGTCGCCGATCTCCACGCGCCGTTCGGTGATCCGGCCGGGCACCTCGAACGCCAGCGCCAGCGTGTGCCGGGCCGCGACACGGGCAGCGTACGAGTGGGTGTGGGTGGTGTCGTTCGCGGCGGGCACCTGCACCGTGCGTACCGGCCGCGGCGGCGGCGTGGAATCGGGGGCAGGAGCGCAGGCGGCGAGCAGGACACCGGCGCACAGCAGCGCCGCAATACGTGTAATTATGATCATTATTCCGCGCGGTCCCTCGCGAGGGGCGCGGTAGGGTAGCACGCCGCCAGTAGTGACGTTTGGCCTGATCAGGCGTGTTCGGGGGCGCGGATTTCGCCTGTCACGATGCCGTGGGTCGACCGCACCGGCGGCAGCCCGCAGCGGCGCTTGGGGTGCCCGGGTCGGGCCGCATGGGGCACCAACGCCGGTCGGTCCGCGCTAGAGCCCCAGGCCCGCCACGGCGGCGCCGATGTCATCCACCACGTCCGTGCCCGATGCGAGGCGTTGCTCGTCGCCGGCGCGGTATTTGCCGGTCCTGACCAGTACGCCGCGCAGACCGGCGGTGACCGCGCCGTTGACGTCGGATTCCACGTCGTCGCCGATCATCACCGCCTCGGTCGGGCGGCAGCCGGTGGACCGGACGGCGGCGGTGAACAGGGCAGGCGCCGGCTTGCCCATCAGCTCGGCCGTGACGCCGGCGGCGTATTCGAGCGCGGCGACGAAGGGGCCGGCATCCAGCGACAGGCCGTCGGCATCCTGAAAGTAGCGGTTGCGGCCGAGCGCCAGCAGGGGGGCGCCGGCATGGAGCAGCCGAAACGCCCGGTTCAGGCCGGCGTAGCCGAAGTGCTCGCCGGCATCGCCCACCACCACGGCGTTCGGCGCGTCGGTGTCGAGGCCGGCGAAGTCGGGCATGAGGTCGGGGTGGATCAGCAGCAGCGGGCGCAGGCCGCGTTCGAGCAGCGCGCCGCGCGCGGCGGCGGTCGGCGTGAACAGTTCCTCGGCGGCGATGTCCAGGCCCCGGCCGGCCAGCGCCTGCAGCAGGGCGGTGTGGCTCTGGCGTGTGGTGTTGGTGACGAAGCGCAGGGGCAGGCCGCTGGCGCGCAGGCGCGCCAGCGCCGCCTGCGCGCCCGGCAGCAGGCGCGGGCCTTCGTAGAAAACGCCGCCCAGGTCGAGCAGCACGGTGCGTGGCGTGATCATGCGAGCCTCCCGCCAGCCGGGCTGGCGCTGCCGTCGCCTCCTTCAGGCCCGATCGATTCTAGTGATGATGTCCCGCGCTGTGCGCTGCCGGCGCGTGGCTGGCCGGCATGGCGCCGTGCGGCAGGGCGCCGACCACCGTCCACAGGCCGAACAGCGCCAGCAGCACACCGGCCGCCCGCTGGCCCACGCCGCCGCGCAGCC
>NZ_JBFJTF010000014.1:0-26570 GCF_041625615.1 Immundisolibacter sp.
GCCCGCAGGGTGTGCCGGACGCCGCCGTGGCGCGTTACTACGCCGCCCGCGCGGCGACCGGCACCGGCCTGCTGTTCACCGAAGGTACGGTGGTCGACATGGCGTCGGCGCGTGGGTACCGGGGCGTGCCCGGGTTGTGTGACGACGCCCAGGAAGCGGCCTGGCGGGCGGTGGTCGATGCCGTGCATGCCGCCGGTGGGCGCATCATGGTGCAGTTGTGGCATTGCGGGCGGCTGGCGCATCCGCGTGCGACCGGCGACGCCCAGCCGTTGGCGCCCAGTGCGCTGACGGCCAGTGGTCCGTACATCGATGCGGCGGATCCGGGCACCTTCGACGGCCATCTTGCCTACGTCGAGCCGCGGGCGATGACGCAGACCGACATCGATGCCGTGGTGGCAAGCTTCGCGCAGGCTGCGGCGCGTGCGCGGCGGGCCGGTTTCGATGGTGTGCTGTTGCACGGAGCCAGTGGCTACCTGATCCATCAGTTTTTCAATCCTGACAGCAACCGCCGCCAGGATGACTACAACGGCGACGCGGCTGCCCGGGCGCGATTTGCGTGTGAAGTGGTGGCCGCGGTGCGCGGCGAACTGGGCGGTGAGGTTCCGCTGCTGATGGGGCTGTCGCAGTTCGCCGTGAATGACTTCGCCGCCAAGACCTGGCATACGCCGGTGGAACTGGCGGCAACGGTGCAGTGCCTGAAGGCCGCCGGTGTCGACGGCTTTCACGTGGCGGCGCACCGTATCGACACACCGGCTTTCGCAGTGGACGCAGACCCCCAGCAGCGCAGTCTGGCCTGGCACGTGCGTCAGCTCAGCGGTCTGCCGGTCAGCGCCGCCGGTGGGGTCACCTACAGCACCAGCATCGGCGAGTCGCTGATGGGTGCCGACAGCCAGGTGACCGATCCGGCCGAGGCGGCCGCGGCGCTGCAGGCGCAGGCGGTGGACCTGATCGCCGTCGGCCGCGCCATGCTGGCCAACCCGGACTGGACGGCCAAGGTACGGGCCGGGCGATGGCGCGAACTGACGCCGTTTCGGCGCGAGATGCTGGCCAGCCTGGTGTGAGCGACGCGGGTTCCGGTCGTCTGTCCTCTGCCATGCGGCGGCAGCCGGAACCCGAGTTGATGGACGACGCCGTGCAGGCGGCGGCCTATGCGCAGGGCGATTTCGCAATCGCGCATCAGTTTCTGGTGGACCAGGCGGGCCGGCTGCTCGGTGACCTGCCGCCGGAGGCCCGGGCGCTGGATCTGGGCTGCGGGCCGGGCGATGTGACGGTGCGCTTCGCCCGGGCCTGGCCGGGTTGGCATATCGACGCCGTCGATGGCGCCGAGGCCATGCTGACGCTGGCCCGGGCGCGGCTGCGGGCCGAAGCGTTGCAGGCGCGCGTGCGGCTGTACCGCGCCGTGTTGCCGCATGACCCGCTGCCCGGCAGCGGGTACCAGGTCGTACTGTCCAACAGTCTGCTGCATCATCTGCACGACCCGCAGGTGCTGTGGTCGGCGGTGCGTGCCGTGGCCGCACCGGCAGCGGCCGTGTACGTGACCGACTTGCGCCGCCCGGCCGACGAGGCCGAGCTGCACCGGTTGATCGAAACGTACGGTGCCGGCGGGCCGGCGGTGTTGCAGCGCGATTTCGCCGCCTCGCTGCGCGCTGCGTTCACGGTGCAGGAAGTGCGCGGCCAGCTGGCCGCGGCCGGGCTGGCGGGCCTCGATGTGCTGGCGCTCACCGACCGCCACCTGGCGGTGGTCGGCTGCCTGCGCCTGGCGTGCTGAGCGTGGTTCGCGCCGACACGGGCCGGGTGTCCTTGGGGACGACGGGAGCGGGGCGCCTATAATTGGGCGCCTCATCGCCACCGTACTCTCCCGCCGTGGCGCGGTTCAGACCCTGTTCAAGGAGCTTTTGATGAACACGACCGAGTTGGAATCCACCGTCCGCGCCATGACCGCCCGGGGCAAGGGCCTGCTGGCGGCAGACGAGAGCAGCGGCACCATCAAGAAGCGTTTCGACACCATCGGTCTTGAATCGACCGAGACCAACCGCCGCGACTACCGGCAGATGCTGTTCACCACCGATGCGCTGGAGCAGGCCGTGTCGGGCGTCATCCTGTTCGACGAGACCATCCGCCAGAGCACCGACGACGGCCGTACCCTGACGAGCATCCTGCAGGGCAAGGGCATCGTACCGGGCATCAAGGTGGACAAGGGCACCATCGCCATGGGCCCCGGCAGCGCCGAGAAGGTCACCGAGGGCCATGATGGCCTGGCCAAGCGCTATGAGGAGTACTACCAGCTCGGCGCACGTTTCGCCAAGTGGCGGGCGGTGTACACCATCAGCGATCAGCTGCCGTCGTGGCGGAACATTCGCCTGAACGCCCAGGGTCTGGCGCGCTACGCGGCCATCACCCAGCAGTCCGGTCTGGTGCCGATCGTCGAGCCCGAGGTGCTGATGGACGGCGCCCACACCCTGGAACGCTGTGAGGACGTGACCACGGCCGTGCTGAACGCGGTGTTCGAGGCGTTGGCGCTGGAAGGCGTGCAGCTCGAGTTGATGGTGCTCAAGCCGAACATGGTCATCTCCGGCAAGGACTGCCCGGTGCAGGCCAGTGCCGAGCAGGTGGCAGCGGCGACGGTACGCTGCTTCAGCCGCACCGTTCCGGCGGCCGTGCCGGGCATCATGTTCCTGTCCGGTGGCCAGAGCGATGCCCAGGCGACCGAGAACCTGAACGCCATCAATGCCCTGTCCGCGCATCACCCGTGGACCTTCAGTTTTTCCTACGGCCGCGCGCTGCAGGCGCCGGCACTGAAGGCCTGGGGTGGCAAGAAGGAGAACGTGGCTGCCGGCCAGCAGGCACTGGCCAAGCGCGCGCGGCTGAACGGCGCCGCCTGCCGGGCCGAGTACCAGGCCGCGATGGAGCAGGCCGCCTGAGCCAGGCCGTCACGGGTGCACCGGCGCCGCAGGAGACCGGCGGCACCGGCGTGCTGCTGGTCAACCTCGGCAGTCCGGCGGCGCCCGAACCTGGCGCCATACGCCGGTACCTGAAGCAGTTTCTGAGCGACCGGCGGGTGGTCGACCTGCCGCCGCTGCTGTGGCAGCCGATCCTGCGCGGCATCGTTCTGAACACCCGTCCGCGACGTTCGGCGCGGCTGTATCAGCGCATCTGGACCGCAGAAGGCTCGCCCCTGGTGGTCAACACCCGCCGGCAGGCACAGGCGCTCGGTGAGCGCCTGGCGGGGCAGGGTGTCCGGGTCGCCTTTGCCATGACCTACGGCACGCCCTCGCTGGCGGACGGTTTGGCACAGCTCGCCGACTGTCGGCGGATTGTCGTGATACCGCTGTTCCCGCAGCATTCGGCCAGCACCCAGGGCGCGGTGTTCGATGCCCTGGCGGCGGCGCTGCGCGGCGCCATGCGCTTGCCGATGCTGCGCTGGGTGGCGGATTTTCATGACGATCCCGGGTACATCGCCGCCCTGGCGGCGCGGGTGCGCGTGCACTGGGCGGCTCAGGGCCGTGGCGAGCGGCTGCTCATGTCGTTTCACGGTCTGCCGCAGCGCAATGTCGACCGCGGCGACCCGTATGCCGCGCAGTGCCAGCGCACCGCGCAGCTGCTGGCGCAGGCGCTGGATCTGCAGCCTGCCGACTGGGCACTGGCGTTTCAGTCGCGTTTCGGGCGCGCGCGCTGGCTGGAGCCGGCCACCGACGCCACGCTGCGCGCGTGGGGTGGGCAGGGCCTGAGCCGGGTGGACGTCATCTGCCCGGGTTTTGTGGCGGACTGCCTGGAGACACTGGAGGAGATCGCCATCGGCGGTCGGCAGCTGTTCGAGTCGGCCGGCGGCGGCGAACTTCGCTACATTGCGGCGCTCAATGACACCCCGGACTGGCTGACGGCCTTGGCTGCTATGGCGCAGGCCGAACTCGCTGGCTGGCCAGCCGGCGTCGCGATCGGAGACAGCACATGACGGCCAACCTCGATCCGGCCGAAACGGCCAAGTTCGACGCCCATGCCGCGCGGTGGTGGGATGTCGACGGGCCGCTGCGGACATTGCACGAGATAAACCCGGTGCGTCTGGCCTGGCTGGCGCAGCACGTGCGCCTGGCAGGAGCACGGGTGGTGGACGTCGGCTGCGGCGGCGGCGTGCTCAGCGAGGGCCTGGCGCGTGCGGGTGCGGTGGTCACTGGCGTCGACCTGGCGGCCGATGCGCTGGCCGTCGCGCGTCAGCATGCGGCCGATCAGGGCCTCGCCATCGACTACCGTCATGTGTCGGCCGCCGACCTGGCGGTCGAGGCCGCGGGTGCGTTCGATGTGGTCACCTGCCTTGAGCTGATCGAGCATGTGCCGGATGCGGCCGAGCTGGTGCGCGCCTGCGCCGGGCTGGCGCGCCCGGACGGCTGGGTGTTTTTTTCAACCCTGAGCCGCACGCCGGCGGCATACGCGCAGGCGGTGTTGGCCGGCGAGTACCTGCTGCGCCTGCTGCCGCGCGGCACGCACGACTACGCGCGTTTTCTGCGCCCGTCGGAGCTGGCGGCGTTGTGTCGCGCCAACGGGCTTCAGGTGGTTGATCTGCAGGGCCTGGGCTACAACCCGCTGACGCGCCGCGCCAGTCTGCGCGCCCAGGTTGACGTCAACTATCTGCTGGCCGCGCGGCGCGTGTGAACCGACGGCCGGCCTCAGGCCGGCTGTGCAGCGGGGGCCGAGATCGGCTTGCTGGCGGCGTGCGGGAACAGCGCGAAGAAGTTGCGGCTGACCAGGGCGTCCAGCTCGGCGGGCGAGAGGCCGCGCAGGTCGGCGACGAAGTCCGCTACCTGCCGCACGAACGCGGGGCGGTTCTGCTGGCCGCGAAACGGCACCGGCGCCAGGTAGGGCGCGTCGGTTTCCACCAGCAGCCGCTCGGCCGGCACCTGCCGGGCGGCATCGCGGATCGGCTCGGCACTCTTGAACGTGACGATGCCGGAAAACGAAATGTGGAAACCGAGTTCCAGGGCACGGCGCGCGGTCGGCCAGTCCTCGGTGAAGCAGTGCATGACGCCGCCGACGTCGGTGGCCCGCTCTTCGGCCAGGATACGCAGCGTGTCGTCGGTGGCCGAGCGCATGTGCACGACCAGTGGTTTGCCGACTTCGCGCGCGGCACGGATGTGGGTCCGAAAGCGCGCCTGCTGCAGGTCGGCGTGCTCGGCGCCGTAGTGATAGTCGAGGCCGGTTTCGCCGACCGCGACGATCAGCGGGTCCTGCGCCAGTGCGGCCAGCTGCGGCACCGTCGGCTCGACGCCGTCGGTCTGGTTCGGGTGCACGCCCACCGAGGCCGATACCTGGGCGTGGCGCGCCGCCAGGGCGCGTACCACCGGCGCGTTGTCCAGGCTCACGCTCACGCACAGCAGGTGCCGGACGTCCTGCGCCGCGGCATCCTCGAGCAGGGTCTCGATGGAGGTCAGATCGGGATCGATCAGGTCCAGGTGGCAGTGCGAATCGACCAGCATGGCTACATGGTGTGGGTATGGCGCTCGCTCTGCAAGGCACCGGCGAGATAGGTTTCGATCTTGTTGCGGGCCACGCGGCTGCTTTCGTCATCGACGAACTGCACGCCGACACCGGCCACCTTGCCGTTTTGCGAGCCGCGTGGGGTGACCCACACCACCTTGCCGGCCACCGGAATCTTCTCGACCTCGTCCATCAGCGTCAGCAGCAGGATCAGCTCGTCGCCGAGGTGCACGGCGCGCGTGGTGGGGATGAACAGGCCGCCGCCACGCACGAACGACATGTACGACGCATACAGCGCGTTCTTGTCGCGTATGGTGACCGCCAGCACGCCGGTGGGCGTCTCGGACTGTGTTCGCTCCGTCATGACTGCTCCGGTTTCGCGCTAAATGGTGTCGTGTTGCCCGCCCACAAAGGATAAAACAAGCGCTGCAGGGCCAGTTCCCTGGCCAGTGGGTGCTCCTGCAGGCGCAGGAACTGGTCGAGTTCCTGCGCGAATGCCTGCAGACGCGCCGGCGCTGCGGCCGCCACTGCCGTGTCGCCGGGCTGGCCACTGGCCCGGCGCAGCGCCTGACGCAACCAGCCATGCAGCGTGGTGGCCAGCGTGTCTGGTGGCAGTTTCACGCATTCGCGAGCCAGACTCAGCGGGTCGCTGGCACCGCCCAGCAGGCCGGCGAGGCCCTGGCACACCGTCTGCCACACCGCGCCGACGTCCTGGGCCAGCAGATCGCGCGCCCGTAGTGGCGCTCCGCCGGCCAGATCCAGCGCCAGTGCGCTGGCCGGATCGTCCTGCTCGACCAGCGTCCGTGCCACCGACGCCGGTGGCGTGCTGAAACGCAGCAGTTGGCAGCGGCTGCGCAGGGTGGCCGGCAGGCTGGCCACGCGCTGCGACAGCAGCAGAAACACCGTGTTATCGGGCGGCTCCTCGAGCAGCTTGAGCAGCGCGTTGGCGGCCGCCGTATTCAGGGCGTCTGCGGGAAGAAGCACTGCCAGCTTGTGCGCGCCGTAGTGTGCGCTGGCGTGCAGCCGTTCACGCAGTTCGCGTACCTGATCGACGCTGATGATTGTCGCCGGCTTCTTGCGGCTGCTGTCGTGCTGGCAGCGCTGGCCAGGGTAAGAGCTGAACGCCGCGCGCTGCAACGGGTCCGGGCTCAGGACGGTGCAGTCCGGGTGCGTACCTGCGGCGTGCTGGCGGCAGCTGCGGCACTCACCACAGGCGCTGTCTTCGCGTGGCGCGTCGCACAAGAGCGTGGCGGCCAGCGCTTCCAGGAACTGTGCCTTGCCGATTCCGGGCGGACCGGCGGCCAGCAGGGCGTGATGCAGGCGCCCGCCGGCGCGCGCGCGGCCGACGGTCCGCCATTGTGTCGTCTGCCAGGGCAGTGGGGCGTTCACAGCAGATCCGTGACCGCCGCCTCGACTGCGGCGCGTACCCGTTCCGGTGGCGCCGCAGCGTCGATTACCCGGTAGCGGTGTGGCTGTTCGGCGGCGCGGCGCAGGTAGGCCTCACGCACGCGCGTGTGAAAGGCCAGTGACTCCTGCTCGAAACGGTCACTGGCCGAGCGGTTCTTGGCTCGCGCCAGTCCCAACTCGACCGGCAGGTCCAGCAGCAGTGTCAGATCGGGGCGTGCGCTGTGCGGCAGCAGTGCTTCGAGCGCGGCCACCGGGGCGTTGCCCAGGCCGCGGCCGGCACCTTGATAGGCGTAGCTGGCGTCCACGTAGCGGTCACACAGTACCCACTGGCCGGCCTCCAGTGCCGGCAGGATGACCTGCTGCAGGTGCTCGCTGCGGGCGGCGAACATGAGCAGCAATTCGGTGAGCGGCGTCATTGGCGCCTGGTCCGGTGCCAGCAGCAGATCCCGCAGGCGTTCGCCGAGCGCGGTGCCGCCGGGTTCGCGGGTGGTCAGGACCGCGATACCACGGCTTTCCAGAAGGGCGCGCAGGTCCGCCAGGCGGCTGGTCTTGCCGGCGCCTTCCATGCCCTCCAGGGCGATGAAGCGGCCGGGGCTCACGAACTGCACCGCGCGCGGCGTTTGCGTTGGTAGCAGTCGACAGCGCGATTGTGTTCGACCAGCGTGCGCGAGAACACGTGGCTGCCGTCGCCACGGGCGACGAAGTAGAGGTAATCGACGGCGGCCGGATGCAGGACCGCGTGCAGGGACGATTCGCTCGGCAGGGCGATGGGCGTCGGCGGCAGGCCGCGCCGGGTGTACGTGTTGTGCGGTGTGGGCGTTGTCAGGTGACGGCGGGTGAGGTTGCCGTCGAAGCGATCGCCGAGGCCGTAGATCACGGTGGAGTCGATCTGCAGCGGCATGCCAAGGCGCAGGCGGTTCAGCAGCACGGCGGCCACGAGCGGGCGCTCGTCGGCCCGTGCGGTTTCCTTTTCCACCAGAGAGGCCAGCGTCAGCGCCTGGGCCGGGGAGGGCGGCGCCGCCGGTCCGCGGTCTGCCCACAATGCGGCCAGGCGGGTCTTCATGGCCTCGTGACTGCGTCGCAGCACATCGAGGTCGGTTTGCCCGCGCGTGACGAAGTAGGTGTCCGGCATGAACCAGCCCTCGGCCGGGAGCTGGGGAGACCCCAGCGCTGACATGATGTCCGCGTCGCTATGTTCGCGCAGCGTAGCGGACAGCACCGGGGATGCCCACAGTGCTTCGAGCGCCTGACGAAAGGTGCCCCCCTCGGGGAGCCGCACGGGGTGCTGGCGTACCCGGCCGGCCGCCAGGTCGGTCAGCAGTTGATACGGCGTGGTATCGGGTGCCAGGAGGTACTCGCCGGCGACGATACGATCACCGCGGCCGGTCAGCCGCGCCCAAATCCGCACGGCCCACGGATGACCCAGCGATCCGGCCTGGGCCAGGCCGGTCAGGACAACCGGCAGCGTATCACCAGGCCGTACCTCGATCATCGCCGCCCCGGTGGCGGTCAGCGGCTTGTGCGCGTAGTGGCCCAGGGCGGCCAGCGCGGCTGCCGCCACACACAGCAGCAGCGCCGCGGTGAACAAGAGCCGTTGGATGAGGGTGCGGGAGCCGCGCTCGGTTGCGATCATTGATGGGCGGGGCCGCCGCCGCGGTGCAGGTCAGCGGGGCCGGCCGAACACCAGCGTGGCATTGGTGCCGCCGAAGCCGAACGAGTTGCTCAGGGCGTTGTCGATGCGCATCGGACGTGCCGTGTGCGGCACGTAGTCCAGGTCGCAGCCCTCGCCCGGCACATCCAGGTTGATGGTTGGGGGCGCGACCTGATCGCGCAGGGCCAGCACGGTGAAGATCGCCTCGACACCACCGGCGGCGCCCAGCAAATGGCCGGTCATGGATTTGGTGGAACTGACCGCAAGCGCCGGCGCGTGAGCACCGAACGTCCGTCGTATGGCCACGGTTTCGGCCAGATCGCCCGCCGGCGTCGAGGTGCCGTGCGCATTGATGTACTGGACATCCTGCGGGTCCAGGCCGGCGTTGTGCAGGCCCAGGCGCATGCACCGGAAGGCGCCATCGCCACTGGCGTCGGGTTGGGTCATGTGGTGCGCATCGCCGCTCATCCCGTAGCCGAGGAGCTCGGCGTAGATGGTGGCGCCGCGCCGACGGGCATGCTCGTACTCCTCGAGTACCAGGATGCCCGCTCCGTCGCTGAGCACGAAGCCGTCGCGGTCGCGATCCCACGGCCGGCTGGCGCGCTGCGGGTCGTCGTTGCGGGTGGACAGCGCCCGCGCCGCCGCGAAGCCACCGACGCCCATCGGCGAGGTGGCCATTTCCGCCCCGCCTGCGAGCATCACGTCGGCGTCGCCGTACTCGATCAGCCGGGCCGAGTCGCCGATGCTGTGCGTTGCGGACGCACAGGCAGTGACCACCGACAGGTTCGGACCTTTGAGTCCGAAGCGGATCGATACGTTGCCGGCCACCATGTTGATGATGTTGCCCGGCACAAAAAACGGCGAGATGCGTCTTGGGCCACCGTTGATGTAGTCCAGGTGCCCCGCCTCGATGCCCGGCAGGCCGCCGATACCCGAGCCGATGGCGACACCGATGCGTTCGGCGTTGTCCGCCGTCACTTCGATGCCGGCATCACGCAGAGCCTCGTCGGCGGCCGCAATGCCATAGTGGACGAAGGGGTCCATCTTGCGGGCTTCTTTGGCGGGCATGTACTGCCCGACATCGAATCCCTTGACCGAGCCGCCGAAGCGCACACTGAACGTGCTCACGTCGAAGTGCGTGATCGGCCCGACGCCGCTGCTGCCGGCCAGAATGGCCGACCAGCTGCTGGCCACGTCCAGCCCCAGCGGGCTGACCATGCCGAGTCCGGTGATGACGACCCGTCGCTTGCTCAAGTCCAGGTGACCCCTTGGTCGCTTATGGATTGCTTACTTGCGGGCAGCCAGCTCTTTCTCGACGTAGTCGATGGCTTCCTGCACGGTGGTGATCTTCTCGGCCGCCTCGTCGGCGATCTCGCACTCGAACTCTTCTTCGAGTGCCATCACCAGTTCCACGGTGTCGAGGGAGTCGGCGCCCAGGTCGTCGACGAACGACGAATCGTTGGTGACCTCGTCTTCCTTAACGCCCAGCTGCTCGACCACGATCTTCTTCACACGCTCTTCAACACTGCTCATTGCAGTCATCCTCCCAGGGAAAATCCAAAAAACGGCATGCTCACCTCACGCGAGGTACATGCCACCGTTGATGTGCAGCGTCTGGCCGGTGATGTAGCCGGCCTGCGACGAGGCCAGAAAGGTCACCAGCGCAGCCACTTCCTGCACTTCGCCAAAGCGACCGAGCGGAACCGACTGCAGCAGCGCGGAGCGCTGGTCGGCGGACAGGGCAGCAGTCATGTCGGTATCGATGAATCCGGGCGCAACCGTGTTGACGGTGATGTTACGACTGGCCAACTCGCGCGCCAGGGCGCGCGTGAAACCGGCCAGACCGGCTTTCGCGGCGGCGTAGTTTACCTGTCCCGCGTTGCCCATGGCACTGACCACCGAACCGATGTTGATGATGCGGCCGCGACGGGCTCGCGTCATGCCGCGGGCACAGGCCCGGCACAAGCGAAACGCGGCGCTCAGATTGGTGTCCAGGACCTGGTCCCAATCCTCGTCCTTTAGCAGCATGAGCAGGTTGTCGCGGGTGATGCCGGCGTTGTTTACCAGGATGGACACGGCACCGTGCTGGGTCTTGATGGTGTCGACCAGGGCGGCCGTCTGCTCACGGTCGCCGGCATTGAAAACCAGCCCCGTGCCCTGCAGGCCGGCGCTGGCCAGTTCTTCGCCGATGCGCTGTGCGCCGGCTTCGCTGGTGGCGGTGCCGATCACCTGGGCGCCGGCCGCGGCCAGGGCGTGGGCGATGGCCTTGCCGATGCCACGGCTGGCACCGGTCACCAGCGCAATCTCTCCGTCCAGTCGGATATCCATGCTCAGTGTCCGGGAAAAGGTTCAGTTCGTTGCCGACAGCGCCTGACGCAGGCTTGTCGCATCCAGCACGGCGTGGCTGTCGAGGTCATTGCGGATGCGCTTGGTCAGGCCGGCCAGCACCTTGCCGGGCCCGCACTCGACGACGTGTGTCACGCCACGGGCGGCCATCGCCTCGATGACCTCAACCCAGCGCACCGGCGAATATATCTGCCGGATCAGGGCGTCGCGAATGGCCGCCGGCTCGTTCGGGGTGGCCACGTCGACGTTGTTGATCACCGGAACCTGCGGCGCATTGAAGGCGGCATCCATCAGGGCGGGTGTCAACTGGTCGGCTGCCGGATGCATCAGGGCGCAATGGAAAGGGGCGCTGACGGGCAGTGCCACGACCCGTTTGGCACCGGCCGCCTGGGCTGCGGCCCCCGCGCGGTTGACGGCGTCGGTGTGGCCGGCAATCACGCTTTGCAGGGGCGCATTGTAGTTGGCCACGGACACGGTTTCGTCGCCCTGGGACGCATCGGCGCACGCCGCTTCCACCGCGCCGCGTTCGAGGCCGAGCACCGCTGCCATGGCGCCGCTGCCGACCGGTACGGCCTGTTGCATGAACTCGCCGCGCTGGCGAACCAGCTGCACCGCTTGGGCGAACGACACGACACCGGCACACACCAGCGCGCTGTACTCGCCGAGGCTGTGGCCGGCCATCACTGCCGGGGCCGGACCACCGGCCGCCTGCCAGGCGCGCCACACCGCCACGCCGGCGGTGAGCATGGCGGGCTGGGTGACGGCGGTGAGCTGCAACTCACTCTCCGGGCCGTTTTGGACCAGTTGCCACAAGTCGTAGCCGAGCACCGAACTGGCCTCGGAGAACGTCTGCTCGACTTCGGCAAACTCACCGGCGAGTTCGGCCAGCATGCCGACCGATTGCGAGCCCTGACCGGGAAAAACGAGTGCCAACGTCATGCCTAAAACACGCTCCTGATTGTGCAGTTGTCGGGGGCGATTAGAAGCGCAGAAGCGCCGAGCCCCACGCAAATCCGCCACCGAAGGCTTCCAGCAGCAGCGTCTGGCCCGGTTGCACCCGGCCGTCGCGTACCGCCACGTCGAGTGCCAGGGGCACCGAAGCGGCCGAGGTGTTGCCGTGTTCGGCGATGGTCAGCACCACCTGTTCCATGGGCAGGCGCAGGCGCTTGGCGATGGCGGCGATGATTCGCAAATTGGCCTGATGCGGGATCAGCCAGTCGATGGCGCCCTTGTCGAGACCGTTTGCGGCCAGCGCTTCCTCCACCGACTCACCGAGCTTTTCAACCGCCACGCGGAACACGTCGGAGCCTTCCATCACCATGTGGGGCGGGGTGTCGGCGAGCTGGCTGTAGTCATCGGATACCCAGCCCGGCACCCACAGAAGATCCTTGTACTTGCCGTCCGCGTGCAGGTGCGTGGACAGGATTCCGGGCGTTGATTCGCGACGCAGCACCAGGGCTCCGGCACCGTCCGCGAACAGGATGCACGTGCGCCGGTCCTGCCAGTCGATGATGCGGGACATGGTTTCGGCGCCGACCACCAGTGCGGTATCCGCCGCACCACTGCGCAGCAGGCTGTCGGCGACGCTGAGGGCATAGATGAAGCCGGCGCAGGCGGCCTGCACATCAAATGCCGGACCACCGTGAATGCCCAGCCGGTTTTGGAGCAGGCAGGCGGTGCTGGGAAACACGTTCTCCGGCGTGCAGGTGGCAACCACCACCAGGCCGATATCGGCCGCTTGCATGCCGGCCGCGGCCAGTGCCGCGCGCGCCGCTTTCTCGCCAAGGTCGGTGGATGTCTCACCGGGCGCGGCCAGGCGTCGCTCCCGGATGCCGGTGCGCTCGAAGATCCACTTGTCGCTGGTGTCGACCATCGCTTCGAGGTCGGCGTTGGTGACGACGCGTTCCGGCAGTGCGCTGCCGGTGCCGACGATGCGCGAATACATCATGCGGTCAAGGCCTGAGGCAGGAAGTCAGCCAGGCGCTCGGCAATGTGCTGGGGCACCTGGGCCTGGGCCTGGGCCGCCGCCTCGGCGATGGCCTGGGCGAATCCGATGGCATCTGTGCCACCGTGGCTTTTGATGACCGGCGCCGTCAGGCCCAGCAGGCTGGCGCCGTTGTAGGCGCGCGGGTCCAGCCGCTTGCGTAAGGCACGCAGCGCCGGCAGCGACGCCAGGGCGCCCAGCTTGCGCAGCGGGGTACGGCTGAATTCCTCGCGCATTGCCTGGGTGATCATGCGGGCCAGGCCTTCGCTGGTCTTCAGCGCCACGTTGCCGACAAAGCCATCGCACACCACCACGTCGGTGGTGCCGCTGTAGATGTCGTCACCCTCGACGTAGCCGTGGAAGTTAAGGCTGCTCGCACGGATCAGGTCGGCGGCGCGCTGCACCGTGTCGGTGCCCTTGGTCGCCTCGCTGCCGATGTTGAGCAGCCCCACCGTTGGGTTGCGCCGTTTGCCGATGGACTCCACGAGAACGGCACCCATGACGGCGAATTCGCACAACTGCTCGGCACTGCACTCGGTGTTGGCGCCGAGGTCCAGCACATGGGTTTCGCCGCGCAGGGTCGGCAGTGCGCGCACGATGGCCGGCCGTTCGATGCCGGGCAACATGTGCAGGACGAAGCGGGCCGTGGCCATCAGGGCGCCGGTGTTGCCGGCGCTCACGCAGGCCTGGGCACTGCCGTCGGCGACCAGGTTGATCGCCACGCGCATGGACGAATCTTTCTTGTTGCGCAGCGCTTTGGCCGGCGGTTCGTCCATGTCGACCACCTGGCTGGCGTGATGGACATCCAGCGGCAGGTTGGTGGTATCGGTCGGCAACAGGCCCCGAACCGCTCCTTCATCCCCGACGAGGATCAGTCGCACGTCCGGATGCTGTCGCAGGAAATTGACCGCCGCCGGAACCACCACGGATGGGCCGTGGTCGCCTCCCATGGCGTCCACGGCGACGACCAGGCTCAATGCCTACTCGCTCCGGCCGGTATCGATGACCTTGCGGCCGCGGTAGTAGCCGCTGGGGCTCACGTGGTGACGACGGTGGACCTCACCGGTGGTCGGTTCCACGGACAAGGTCGGGGGCTTGAGAGCGTCATGCGAGCGGCGCATGCCGCGCTTGGAACGGCTTTTGTGGTCCTGTGCAACGGCCATGGTGGGTCCTGCTTGGTGGTCAATACCCGCGCAGTGCGGGCTTTGCTTATTTGCTCTTGAGTGCGCGGAGGGCCGCGAACGGCTGCCGCTTGGCGGTCGGCGCGGCGGGCACATCGGCCGCCTGGCACTGACCGTCGGCGTGATACGGGTAGTCCGGCAACGCCAACAACAACTCGTCCTCAATCACGTCAGCCACGGCGACTTCCTGTCCTTCGGTACATATCAGCGGCGCTACGTCATCCGGCAGGTGCTGCCCGGCCTCTTCGCTGCGGACGACGCCGAGCCTTACCGACGCCCGCAGCGTCAACTCGAACGGCTCGAGGCAGCGCTGACAACGCACGGTGACCGTGCAGCTGGCCTGGCCCGTCAGGGCTGGGCCGCCGCCCGGCAACACGTCGCCGGCAAGCATCACCGTGGCAGTGCCGGTCGGATTTTCCAGGCACGCGCCCAGCCGCGGCAAACGGGCCAGTGACAGGCTGCCCGTTTGCTGGCGTCCCGTCCGCGCCCATTCGCGGGGGTCGATGAACTCTGGAAGTCGCCCCGACATAAGGGCGCGAAGTGTAGTCGTGGCATGTTGGCCTGTCAAAGCCGCGCGGGCGGGGAGCGGAGGGTGTCAGTGGCTACAATCGGCGATTGTCGACAGGTCCCGGAAGTTGCTCCATGTCCACCACGTTTCCGTTGGTTCTCGCGTCCACCTCAGTCACGCGCCGGCAACTGCTCGAACGCCTGGGTTTGGCGTTTGATCTGCATGCGCCGCAGGTGGACGAAACCGCGCATCCGGGCGAGGCGCCGGGCGCTCTGGCCGAGCGCCTGGCGCGCGCCAAGGCACAGGCCGTCGCGGTGCAGCAGCCGGGGCGCCATGTGATCGGTTCGGACCAGGTGGCAGTGGTCGACGGGCGCGTGCTGGGCAAGCCCGGAGATCGTGAGCGGGCGGCGCGTCAGCTCGCCATGGCCGCCGGTCGGCTGATGCGCTTTGAGACGGCCGTGTGCGTGATCGACGGGCGCAGCGGCGATGTCCGCGAGCGGCGCGTGCCGTTCGAGGTACAGCTGCGGCCGCTAAGCGAGGTGGAGATCGCGCGCTATCTGGATCGTGAGCAGCCGTTTGACTGTGCCGGGGCGCTGCGCTCGGAGGGGTTGGGCGTGACGCTGTGTCAGCGGATGAGTGGCGACGATCCGACCGCCCTGCTCGGTCTGCCGTTGATCGCCTTGTGCGAACTGCTGCGCGAGTGCGGCGTGTCGTTGCCTTAGCCTGACGGCGGCGTCAGCGCCAGGCCGGGCCGCTGCGGAACGCGTTCAGCAGGCCGGCCCCGGCCTCGTTGCCGGCGCTGCGGAACAGCTTTTCGAAATAGGCGCGCTGCACGGTGTAATCGACCATCTTCTCGGCCTTGAAGACCTCGCGCGCCACGTAGTTGGCGTCACCCAGCGCGTCAACGAGCCCCAGCTCCAGGCCTTGCTGGCCGGTCCACACCAGGCCGCTGAACAGCCGCGGATCGTCTTTCAGGCGCTCGCCGCGTCCCTGCTTGACGGTTTCGATGAACTGCGCGTGGATGGTCTCCAGCAATTGCCGGGCGTGGTCCACGTCGTCGGGGTCCTGCGGGGAGAAGGGGTCGAGGAAGCCCTTGTGCTGGCCGGCGGTCAGCAGGCGGCGCTCGACGCCGAGCTTGTCCAGTGCCTCGACAAAGCCGAAGCCGTTCATCAGCACGCCGATCGAGCCCACCACGCTGGCGGGGTCGGCATAGATGTTGTCTGCGGCGACGGCCACGTAATAGCCGCCGGATGCGCACACGTCGTCGATCACCGCGTGCAAGGGCACCGCAGGGTGGGCGGCGCGCAGGCGTTGGATCTCGCTGTTGATGCGGCTGGCTTGCACCGGGCTGCCGCCGGGGCTGTCGATGCGCAGGATGACGCCGGCAACGCTCTTGTTCTTGTAGGCACTGCGCAGCGATTCGATGACCAGGTCGGCATTGGCGTCGGTGCCTGGCGCGATGATGCCGTTCAGGTGCACCACCGCAGTGTGCCGGCCGGTCGTAGGCGCCACGCTGACATCGGTGCGAAACAGTGTCAGCACCAGCACCACCAGAGCCAGCGTCAGCAGGCGAAGAAAGATACGCCAACGGCGCGCACGGCGCTGCTCGATGAGCTGCTTTTCGAGCAGGCGCTCGATCAGGCGGCGCTCCCAGGTCGGCGCGGAATCGTCATTCATGGCGGGCTCGGGGTGAGGGTCTGCTGGCGCAAGCGGATCAGAACAGACTCAAGGGCTGACGGCAAGGGCGCGCTGAAGTGGCGCGCGCCGACGCCGTCGAGCGGTGCAATCTCGAGTTCCGCCGCATGCAAAAACAGACGCCTGAGTCCGATGTCGCCGAGGCGTGCCTCGGCTTGGGGGTCGCCGTACTTGGCGTCACCGGCCAGTGGACAGCCCAGGTGGGCGGCATGCACGCGGATCTGGTGGGTTCGTCCGGACAGCAGCTCGGCTTCGACCAGCGTTGCCTGCGGGTAGCGCTCGCGTGCATGGAACACGGTCGCCGCCGGCTTGCCGGCGGCATCCACACGCACCAGCCGCTCCCCGCCACGCTCGTAGCGCGCAAGCGGTGCGTCCACCCGTTGCCGCCGACCCGCGAACTGGCCGGTCAGCAGTGCCAGGTAACGCTTTTTTACCGCGCCGGTGCGCAGCTGCTCGTGCAGCGCCCGCAGCGTGCTGCGTCGCTTGGCGATCAGCAGGCAGCCCGAGGTGTCACGGTCCAGGCGGTGCACCAGTTCAAGAAACGGCTGGTTGGGTCGCAGCTGGCGCAGGGCCTCGATGGCGCCGTAGCGTATGCCGCTGCCGCCGTGGCAGGCCAGGCCAGCCGGTTTGTCCAGCACCAGCAGGCGTTCGTCCTCGTACAGGATGCAGGCGCCCAGTTCGTCGAGTTGCCGGGTCGGCGCCTGCTGCGGGGGGCGGGGTGGCGGCAGGTCGACCGGCGGCAGGCGCACACGGTCGCCGGCCTGCAGCCGGTGCTCCGGCCCGATGCGCCCACCGTTGACGCGCACTTCGCCGCGCCTGAGCAGCCGATAGACGCGGCTGCGCGGCAGTCCACGGAACCGCGCGAGCAGGAAATTGTCGACCCGCTGACCGGCCTGGTCGGCCGATACGCTGACGTGTGACACCGTGCCGGCGGAGGGGGTGTTGTTCGTATTAACCGGAGTCATCGCATGGTAATGTTGTCGGCGCAGTGGCCATCTTCATGATTGGAACAACTCTGGCAGTCTTCCTGTACGTGGGCCCCGGTCCGGGCTGGCGGGCTTTTGGCGTGCCCGCGCGCGCCCTGAGCGCGGTCAGTGGCGCCGCTGCAACCGATTTCGTTCGTGTCATTTTATTCCTCCTGCGACGATCCCAACCGGTGGTCGGCACAGGAGGCCCTGTCTGTGATCTCCACGTCGCGCCGCCGCGAGGCCGCCTGGCCCCTGTGTTTCCGCCACGAGAAACACGGCCGTTCGGTCTGCCGCTGGCCGCCCGACGTCTGCCACGAGACTCTCTTGATGAAACGCATCCTGTTCAACGCCCGGCAGTCGGAAGAGCTGCGGGTGGCCATCGTCGATGGCCAGTACCTGTTTGACCTTGATATCGAGTCGCTGACCCGCAATCAGAAGAAGGGCAACATCTATCGCGGCATTGTGCGCCGCGTCGAACCCAGCCTTGAGGCGGCATTTGTCGACTACGGCGGTGTGCGTCACGGCTTCCTGCCCCTGAAGGAAGTTTCCGCCGCCTATCTGCAGGCGCAGGCGGACGACGGTGGCAAGGGAGGTATCCGCAGTTTCCGTGAAGGCCAGGAAGTCACCGTCCAGGTCGAGAAGGAGGAACGCGGTACGAAGGGTGCTGCGTTGACCACCCACATCAGCCTGGCGGGCCGTTACCTGGTCCTGATGCCCTACAGCCCCGATGCGGGCGGCGTTTCGCGCAAGATCGAGGGCGATGACCGGGTCGAGTTGAAGGACCTGCTGGGGCAGCTTCAGGTGCCCAAGGGCATGGGCGTGATCGCACGTACCGTCGCCGCCGAGCGCAACCTGGCCGAGTTGCAGTGGGACCTCGATCACCTGGTCGAGTTGTGGAACGCCATCGATGCGGCCAGCACCGGCAAACCGGTGCCCTTCCTGATCTATCAGGAAAACAACGTCGTGGCGCGGGTGATCCGCGACTATTTCCGCGACGACATCGGCGAGTTGTTGATCGACGACGAGGCGACCTTCGAGGAAGCGCAGGCGCTGATGCAACAGCTGATGCCGCAGAGCGCGTCGCGGTTGAAGCTGTACCAGGACAAGGTGCCGCTGTTCACGCGCTACCAGATCGAGCATCAGATCGAAACCGCGCATCGGCGCGAAGTGCCGCTGCGCTCGGGTGGCGCGCTGGTGATCGACCACACCGAGGCGTTGACCGCCATCGACATCAACTCGGCGCGCGCCACCCAGGGCAGCGACATCGAAGAGACGGCGACCAACACCAACCTCGAGGCGTGTGACGAGATCGCCCGCCAGTTGCGTTTGCGTGACTTGGGCGGCCTGATCGTCATCGACTTCATCGACATGATGAAGGCCGGCAACCAGCGCGCGGTGGAAGAGCGCCTGCGCGACGCGGTCAAGCACGATCGGGCGCGCATACAGCTGGGCAAACTGTCGCGTTTCGGGCTGCTCGAAATGTCGCGTCAGCGCCTGCGCCCGTCGCTGAAGGAAACCAGTCATATCACCTGCCCGCGCTGCGAGGGCCAGGGAACCATCCGCAGCGTCGAGTCGACGGCACTGCACGTGCTGCGCCTGCTCGAGGAGGAGGCGCTCAAGGAACGCACCGGGCGTTTGGCGGTGCAGGTGCCGGTGGCGGTGGCCACCTACCTGCTGAACGAAAAGCGTGATGCGGTGGCAGAGCTGGGCGAGCGGCTGGGGGTGAATCCGATCATCCTGCCGAATCCGGCACTGGAGACACCGCATTACGAACTCGAACGCACGCGTGTCCAGGACCTGAACAAGCGCCTGCTGGAGACGCCCAGCCATGAGCTGGCGTTGACCGTTCCGCCGGCTGACGTGGCGGCCGCGCCGGCAGCGCCACTGGGGCAGCCGGCGGCCGCCGTGCAGCGGATGGCGCGCAGCGCGCCGCCGCCGGTGCAACAGCCGGAGGTGGAGCCAGCAACACCACAGGTCGGGCTGTTCGTGCGCCTGTGGCGCGCCCTGGCCGGGAACGGCGCACCGGCGCAGGCGACAGTCAAACCCAAGCCGAAGGCGAAGCCTGCCGCGGCGCGTACGCCAGGCGAGCGGGAGAAGCGTGCCGAGCCGGCGGGGCGTGGTCACTCGCGTCGTGGTGCAGGGGGAGCACAGCGCAAGCAGGCCGCCGCCGAGAGCCGCGACGGCCAGCAGCGCGCCCGTGGCGAGTCGCCCGCGCAGCCAGCCGCGGCCAACGAGACACCGCGTGAGTCCCGTGAGCCCCGTGAGCCCCGTGAGTCCCGTGAAGGTCGCGAAGGTCGTGAGGGCCGGTCGTCTCGTCGGGGGCGGCGTGGCGGCCGGGGGCAGAAGTCTGCCGGAGGGGGTGACCGCCAGTCTGAACGGCAGCCCGGCGGCACCGAGCGTCAGCAGGGCGCCGCCGCGGCGCGCCGCGATGGCGCCGCGGACGCGGCGGAGCAGAACGGCAAGCAGAAGGCCGCTGCGCGCGCCCAGTCTGCCGAGCGTGCGCCCGAACCGGTCGCGGCGCGAGAAAGTGAATCGGCTGCCCCGGCGCCGAAGTGGGTGGCTGCGCCCCCGATAGCTTCCATGGTCGAGCGAAAAGCGCCGGCGCCGGCGACGGAGCCGGCGATGGTGGTGGAGATGCCGCGCCAGGAGACGGCGCCCGCGCCGGAGGCGGCCCCGGTGGCGGTGGAGCCGGCTTCTGCGCCGACGCCGACGCCACCGCCACCGGTCAAGCCGGTCGGTGGGTTCGTTCAGGTGGAAACCGCGCCGCCGTCCGCCTCGGACAGCGGCACCGGTACCGCGTGAGGGCAGGGCGTCAGAAGAGCAATTGCGAGGTGCTTCATGCCGTCGTTTGATGTCGTTTCCAAAGCGGATCTGCACGAGGTCGCCAATGCGGTCGACCAAACCAACCGTGAGCTGTCGACCCGCTTCGACTTCAAGGACACGGGCGCCAAGGTGACGCTCACCGACGCGGTGATGACCGCCGAGGCGCCAAGCCGTTTCCAGATCGAGCAGTTGCTGGACGTGCTGCGCACGCGCCTTGCCAAGCGCGGTGTCGACCTCAAGGCCCTCGATTACGGCAAGGTGGTGGAAGCCGGGCAGCGTGCCACGCAGACCATCACCGTGCGCCAGGGCATCGATGCCGAACACGCCCGTCGCCTGGTGCGTCTGATCAAGGACAAAAAGCTCAAGGTGCAGACCGCGGTGCAGGGAGACGAGCTGCGTGTGAGCGGCAAGAAGCGGGACGACCTGCAGGCGGTGATCGCGCTGCTGCGCGGGCAGTCCGATTTCGATCTGCCGTTGCAGTACGTCAACTTCCGCGACTGAGCGCCGCGCGGCCGCAGCGATGAGCGCGCTGCGCGTCTGGCCCGGGCGGCCGTATCCGCTGGGAGCGCACTGGGACGGGCGTGGCGTCAACTTTGCGCTGTTCTCGCTCCATGCAGAGCGGGTCGAGCTGTGTCTGTTCGATGCCGCCGGCCGGCGCGAGACGGACCGGGTGCGGCTGGCCGAGTACACGGACGAGGTCTGGCATGCCTATCTGCCGGATCTGCGCCCGGGCCAACTGTACGGCTACCGGGTGTACGGGCCCTACGCGCCCGAGCGCGGACACCGTTTCAACCACCACAAACTGTTGCTGGATCCCTACGCCCGCCTGCTGCACGGGGACGTGCGCTGGCACGATGCGTTGTATGGCTATCGTGTGGGCGATCCGCGCGAGGATCTGTCGTTCGACAGTCGCGACAGTGCCCGCTACATGCCAAAGTGCGTGGTGGTGGGCGACCCGGTCGACGGGCGCCAGTGGCGTCGGCCGAACACACCGTGGCGGCGCAGCGTGTTGTACGAGCTGCACGTCGGCGGCTACACGCGGCGTCACCCGCAGGTCAGGGACGATCTGCGCGGCAGTTTTCGCGCGCTGGCCGAGCCGGTCGTCGTCGACCACCTGCGCGGGCTCGGCGTCAGCGCGGTCGAGCTGCTGCCAGTGCACGCCCACCTGGACGAACGGCGTCTGGTTGACGATGGGCGCGTCAATTATTGGGGCTACAACACGCTGGCCTACTTCGCCCCGGACAACCGCTTCCTGACGCGGCCGGACCTGGGTGAGTTCCGGCTGCTGGCGCGCGAATTGCACGCCGCCGGCATCGAGCTGTTGCTGGACGTGGTGTTCAACCACACCGCCGAGGGTGACCGACTGGGGCCAACGCTGTCGTTTCGCGGTATCGACAACGCCACCTATTACCACCTTGACCCGGCCAATCCGCGCTACGGGCTGGACTTCACGGGCTGTGGCAACAGCCTGAATCTGGCCCGGCCGCGGGTGTTGCAGCTGGTGCTCGACGCGCTGCGCTACTGGGTGCAGCAGATGGGCGTCGATGGGTTTCGTTTCGATCTGGCCACCACCCTGGCGCGGCGCGCCGCAGTGCACGGAACCGGGCTTGAAGCGGACTTCGACCCGGAGGCAGGTTTCTTCGCCGCCGTGCGCCAGGATCCACAGCTGGCGGGGTGCAAGCTGATCGCCGAGCCGTGGGATCTGGGGCCGCGCGGTTACCGGCTGGGTGGGTTCCCGGCTGGCTGGGGGGAGTGGAACGACCGCTTTCGCGATACCGCGCGTGGCTTCTGGCGGGGCGATGCCGGTCACGCGCCGGCGCTGGCCTCGCGCATGACCGGGTCCAGCGACCTGTTCCCGAACCACGGCCGGCGGCCGGCCGCGAGCGTCAACTATGTGACCGCCCACGACGGTTTCACGCTGCGCGATCTGGTGACCTACTCGCGCAAGCACAACGCCGCCAACGGTGAGCGCAATCGGGACGGCAGTGATCACAACCTGTCCTGGAACTGCGGTGTCGAGGGCGTGACCGACGACCCGGCCATCGAGCGCCTGCGCCGCAGGCAGATGCGCAACCTGCTGGCCACTCTGGTGCTTTCGCAGGGCACGCCCATGTTGCTGGCGGGCGACGAGTTCGGTCATTCGCAGGCGGGCAACAACAACGCTTATTGCCAGGACAATCCCATTGCCTGGCTGGATTGGGAACGGCTGCAACAGCCGGACGGTGGCGACCTGCACCGGTTCCTGCAGCGCGTTTTGCGGTTGCGTGCGGCGCACGGCGTGTTCCGGCGCGACCGTTTCTTCAAGGGGGAGGCGCTCGACGGCGCCCAGAAGGACATCCTGTGGTTGACACCGGACGGTGGCGAGCGTGACGGACATGACTGGCAGCTGCATCCGCATTGGCTTGCGTTTGTCATCAGCGGCGCAGCCGGTGCCGAGCACCCCGGTGGTCATGGCGGTTCGCGTCTGGATTCGAGCTTTCTGGTGATCCTGCACGCGGGCGCGGCATCGGTGCGCTTCGTGGCACCGCCGGCCGCTGGCGGTGCCGCCTGGCGGCGGGCGCTCGACACGCAGGAAGAGACCGGACGCGGCGACGGCTGGCAACTGGAGGCGGGCACGGTCTTGGAGGTGCCGGCGCGCTGCCTGCTCGTGTTCGAGTGCCCGGTGCAGCCGGCGGCGTCGACGGCGGCATGAGCGCGTCGCTGCGTTTCGAACTGGATGACCGGGCGGTCACGTGTCGGGTCGTGCGGGCACGGCGACGCACCTACGCGCTGCGCGTGGCGGCCGACGGTACGCTCGAGCTGCGCGTGCCTGAGCGCCTTCCGGCGCGGCTTTATCCGCAGCTTCTGGCCCGTCACCGGCGCTGGATCGCGCGTCAGTTCGAGCGCCTGGCGCAGCTGTCGCCGCCGGCCGACTTCAGTGCCGGCAGCCGTCAGCGGTATCTGGGCCAATGGCATGCGCTGCAGTTGAGTGTCGGGCGCCGCCAGGTGGTCCTTTCCGAGGCCGGCTTCCAGGTGCGCGTGGCGCAGCCCCAGCAGCCGTTGGTGGTGGCCCGTGCGCTCGACGCCTGGTATCGCGACCAGGCACACGCATTGTTGCCGCAGCGCCTGTGGGCACTGGCCGCGCAGCTGCCCTGGCTGGATGGGAGGCAGCTGCCGCCGCCACGGTTGATGCGCCTGCGCCGGCGCTGGGGCAGTTGCAGCGCGGATGGGCGCATCACGCTCAACATCGGCCTGGTGCTGCTGTCGCCACCGTTGATCGACTATGTACTTTTTCACGAACTTTGCCACCTGCGGCATCTGAACCACGGTCCGCAGTTCTATGCCCTGCTGGCGACAGCCCTGCCGGAGCACCGTCAGTGTCAGGCGGCGCTTCGAAATGAACGGCCATGGGCGCTGCCGCCGGCTTGATGGGGGGCCGGCGAATGTCGATGGTGTGCGTGTTCGCGGGCATCGGCCGTGTGCTATAAGACCGCGCTGACTGTACGGCCGCTCCACGGCCGCCGCCGCATGCCTGTCCCCCCGCCTGTCGCCGTTCGCGACCGGGCTGTGGCATGCACCCCCAACCTTCCCTTGAAGTCGCTGTTGTCCATGTCTATTTCGCGCCCGTTCTTGTGGCCCGCTGTGGCGGTGTTCGCCGGTTTCAGTTTGCTCGGCGGCTGCGGCCCGCAGGAGACGGGCAGCGTCAAGCCGCCTGGCATCCTGATCACCGCCGAGCCGGTGATGAGCGCGCCGGTGGAAACCGTCGAAGCGAGCGTCGGCCAGGTCGAGAGCCTGGTCGAGCCGGTGGTGGCGGCCGAGGTGGCCGGGCGGGTGCTCACCGTGGAGGTGGAGGTCGGTGACACGGTGCGCAAGGGGCAGCCGCTGGTGGTGCTGGACAGCGAGGACTACCGTCTTCGACGCGGTGCGGCGCGGGCCGAGATCGGCCGCCTGGAGGCGTTGATCGGCCAGCAGGAGCGCCTGGTTGCCCGCTATGAAACGCTGGCGAAGAGCGATTTCTTCGCCAAGAACGCGCTTGACGATGCCCAGGCCCAGCTGAAGGCGCTGCGCAGCCAACTGGCGGCGGCGCGCACCCAGCTGTCCGAGGCCGAGCGCAATCTGGCCCGTGGCCGGGTGCTGGCGCCGGTTGACGCGGGGGTGGCGGCGCGCATGGTGAACGAGGGCGACTACGTGGGCGTTGGCACGCCGCTGCTGCGTCTGAGCACCGATCAGCTGTTGCGCGTCACCTTGCCGTATCCGGAGGCGCTTGCCGACGTGCTGCGTTCGGGGTTGCCGGTGCGCCTGCGCTCGCCGGCGGTGCCCGATACGGTGGTCGAGGGCACCGTGACCGAAATCCGTCCGACCGTGGGCATGGCCAACCGGGCGCTGCTGGTGCTGGTGGACCTGCCGAACCCCGGCGGCTGGAAGCCGGGCGCCAGCGTGGATGGCGAGGTCATTCTGGATCGGCGCGACCAGGCGCTGCTGGTGCCGGAGACGGCCGTGGTGATGCGTCCGGCCGGGCCGACGGTGTACCTGGTGGAGGATGACCGGGCGCGCGCGGTGGTGGTGCAGACCGGCGTCTACCAGGACGGCCAGGTGGAAATCCTGGCGGGCCTTGAGGCGGGCGCGCTGGTGGCGGTGGACGGCGCTGGGTTCCTGAGCGACGGCGCCGCGGTGCGTGTGCTGGACGGTGGCGCATGAGCCTGCCCGAGCTTTCCATCAACCGGCATGTACTGGCGTACATGTTCAGCGGCGTGATCGTGCTGTTCGGGCTGGTGGCGTTCCGCACCCTGGGCGTCGACCGCTTCCCGCATGTCGATTTCCCGATCGTGTCGGTGACGACCACGCAGCGCGGCGCCAATCCGGAAATCATCGACGCCAGCATCACCAACATCATCGAGCGCCAGGTCAACAGCGTCCCGGGTATCGACCATATCCAGTCCAGCTCTACGCCGGGCGTGTCGCAGGTAACCATCACCTTCAAGTTGCAGAAGGACATCGACGTTGCTTTCCAGGAGGTGCAGTCGAAGGTCAGCCAGGTGGTGGCGCAGCTGCCCGAGGACGCCGACCCGCCGGTGGTGGCCAAGGTGGAGGCCGATGCCACGCCCATCTACTGGATGCACATCCTCGGCGACCGTACCTTGCAGCAGCTGAATACCTATGTCAGCAACACGCTGCGTCGACAGATCGAGACCATCGATGGGGTCGGCGACATTCGCATCGGTGGCCTGCGCGAGCGCAACATCCGGGTCGAGGTGTCCCCCGAGCGGCTGGCGGCACACGGACTGACCGTGCAGGACCTGCTCGACGCCTTTCGCAACGAGCACGTGCTGCTGCCGGGCGGCTTCGTTACCTCGCAGACGCAGGAACGGCTGCTGAAGCTCGACATCGAGTACCACAACGCGCGCCAGCTGCAGAACATGGTGGTCGGCTACGAGGATGGCGCCGAGATTCGCCTGTCACAGGTGGCCACGGTGATCGACGGCATGGCCGATTACCGGCGCCTGGCACGACGCGACGGGCAACCGGTGATCGGCCTGGGCGTGGTGAAGGTGTCCGGTGCCAACACGGTGGCCATCGTCGACGAGGTGAAGCACCGCCTGGATACAGAAATCCGGCCGCAGGCGCCGGCCGGCATCCAGATCAAGCCCGGCACCGACAACTCGATCTTCATCGTCCAGATGGTCGAGGCTCTGGAGGAGCACTTGATCGCCGGTACCCTGCTGGCCGGTGTGGTGGTGTTGGTGTTCCTGCGCAGCCTGCGGGCCACGGTCATCATCGCCGCCGCCATCCCGGTGTCGCTGCTGGGCGCCATCGCGGTGATGTACTTCTTCGATTTCACGTTCAATTCCATGACCCTGCTGGCACTTTTGCTGCTGGTCGGCGTGGTGGTCGATGACGCCATCGTGGTGCTGGAGAACATTCATCGCCACCGTGAGCACATCGACCCCGACCCGCGCAGCGCGGCGATCGAGGGCACCCGGCAGGTGATGTTCGCGGTGCTGGCAGCCACCCTGTCGCTGGTGGCCATCTTCGTGCCGGTGGTGTTCATGGGGGGCATGGTCGGGCGGTTCTTCAGCTCCTTCTCGGTGGTGGTCGTGTTCGGCGTGTTGGTGTCGTGGTTCGTGTCGCTGACACTGACACCCATGCTGTGTTCGCGCTACCTGGACGTCAGCCAGAAGCATGGCCGGCTGTACGCGGCGTTCGGACGGTTCTTCGACGCACTGGAGCGCTTCTATCGACGGGTGCTGGAGGCCGGACTGCGGCGTCGCTGGGCGGTGCTGACGGCGACCGTCCTGGTGGTGGCCAGCAGCGGACTGTTCTTCAGCGTGCTGGGCAAGGAATTCGTTCCGGACGAGGACGAGTCTCGCTTCATGGTGATTTTCAAGACGCCGCTGGGTTCGAGCGTCGAGTACACGAACTCGCGCATGCAGCTGATCGAGGAGGTGCTGTACGCGGACCCGACGGTCGAGTACGCCTTCGGCGCGATCGGCCTGTTCCAGACCGCCCAGGCCAACGAGGGCCTGGTGTTCGTCACCATTTCGCCGCGTGATGAGCGCGA
>NZ_JBFJTF010000015.1:0-26148 GCF_041625615.1 Immundisolibacter sp.
CCATCTTGGCGTGCTGACCGGCCTGCCGACGGTCGGCGTTGCCAAGACGCGCCTGGTGGGGGAGCACGGGCGCGTGCCAGATCGGCGCGGTGCCTGGGTGGCGCTGCACCACCGGGGCGAGGTGGTGGGTGCGGTGCTGCGTACGCGTGTAGGCGTCAAGCCGGTGTTCGTGTCGACGGGGCATCGGGTGAGTCTGCCGTACGCCGTAGAGCTGGTGATGGCCTGCACCACTCGTTACCGTTTGCCGCAGACCACGCGTGCGGCTCATGCGTTGGCTTCGGCCACTGGGTAAAGTTTTTTTCGCTCAGTCCGATACGGAGTCCAAGGTGGGCCGACGGGTGTACGATCCCCCATGACAGTTACGATCAAACCAACTTCAAGTGTGGCGATGACAATGCCGGACGAAGCAGAACGGCGCAGCAGTCGGCGCCGATCCCGCGATGAGCGGCTGTTGATCCAGGTGGTGAATGCAGACGGGGCGCCGGAGTTGGCGGGAGCAACGTTGCCGTCACGTACCTGCGACGTGTCGGCCGGCGGGCTTGGCCTGTGGCTGGACAGGCAGCTCGAGCCTGGCGTGCGGATGGAATTGTGGGTCAACGTGAGCGGTGTGCCGGGCAAGTTCTTTCTGTGCGGCGAGGTACGCTGGTCACGCCCGGTGGCGCCGGACTTCCTGCACGGTATTCAGCTGATTCCGGTGCCTGGTGATGATTTGCCGCGGTGGCAGCGTTGCTTCGCGTGAGGTTGAAATGCGCTCGGTGCCCTGGGTGCCCAAGTCGCTGACGAGATCGCTATGAGCCCATCCACGCCTTTCCGGCACAACGCGGCTGGCACCGAAGACGGTTCGGTGCTCGGTGCCGCGCGCCAGGCATTCCTTGGCGCGGTGCGGGACGCTTTTGGCGTCATGCTGGGCAAGCTCGACGATGCCCTGTTCGATTTGGCGCAGTCGTCGGATGACGAGCTGGAGCGCGGAAACTATTTCGACGCCATCCGCGAGCTGCGGCTGGGGCGCGAAACCATCGAAACCCGTTTCCTGGACAAGCTGTCGGCTTGCTGGGATGCCCTCGAACGGGGTGACGGCCCGGCGGAGCGGCACGTGGGCGGGGTCGATCAGAACGAGGTCATTGCGCTGACGGCTGCGGTGCGTTGGGCGGAGGCCGAGTGTGCCGACGCGCTGCGGGGTGTGCGCGACGGGCTGGCGTTGGCGGTCGGCGCGCCGGCGGGCGACGAGCTGGTGGGGCCGCGGCAGGTCTTCGCGGCGTTCGAGGCGGCCTGTCGGGATACGCCGGCCGATCCCGCCGTGCGTCTGATCGTGCTGAAGTTTTTCGAGCGTCACGTCGGCACGGTGTTGCCGCGCATGTATCGCGACCTGGCCGTGGCTCTGGTCGATCCGGCCGCCGAGCCGGGAACGTCGCCGGTGCAGGTCGACCTGCCGCCCCTGCAGGGACAGGCGCTGCCGGGTGACGAGCGGGTGGCGGTGGGCGAGATCGACCTGAGCGACCTGATTCAGAATGCCCTCGCCGGCGGTGGTCAGAAGGGCGAGGTCCTCAAGCTGCTGGCGACGCTGCAGCAGCATGATCGGCCGGGCAGCCGCAGCCGTTCGGCGTCCATCGATCTGGCGCGTGTTGCCAGTTCGTCGGCGGGTGGCGATTTGTCGCCGCAGGTCGTGCTGGACATGGTGGCGCTGCTGTTCGATGCCGTGTTCACGGACGACGCGGTACCGGTGTCCGCGCGCCTGCAGATAGCCCGTCTGCAGATCCCCTTCCTTCGCCTGGCGTTGCGTGATCGCGGCATGTTGGCGCGGCGCACGCATCTGGGGCGGCGGTTTTTCGATCAACTCATCGCTGTGACGCGTTCCTGGCACGAGCCGTTGACCACGCAGCAGCAGCAGGTGCTCTGCAGCATGGTCGACAGCTTCACGGAAGCCTGCATGGATGACCAGCGTACGTTCGCCGCCACGGCCGAGAACAGCCTGGCGGACCTGCGCGGTCTGGCGTTGCCCGCGCCGGTCAGCGAGGAGATCGGTCAATCACACCGCAAATCGCTGGCCGCCCATGCGGACAAAGAGCTGGCCGACCGCCGGCGCCGGGTCGGTCGGCTGCCCGATCCGGTCGACGCCTTCCTGCAGACCCACTGGCGACAGTATCTGGTCGATTGCCTGCAACGCTACGGCATGGACAGTTCACCCTGGTGGCAGGCGCTGGCCACGGTCGACGCGCTGTTGTGGAGTGTTTCCCCCAAGGAAGGGGCTGCCAGCCAGCGACTGGCGGAGTTGCGGCCGCGCATGACGCGGCGTATCCGTCAGGGCATGGATCAGGTGTGTGTGTCCATGTTCGAGCAGGAAGCGTTCCTGGAAGTGCTGGACGAGATTCTGGACCGGGCCCAGGCCGGGGAGCGCGTGTGGGACTGGGAAGGCGAGTCGGAGATCGAAGCCTTGCTCGGTGCCGAGGACCTGTCTGAACCGGCGGCCGATGCCGTGACGGTGGTGGAGATCGACGCGCCGTCGCAGGCAAAGGTCGGGGGGCAGGCTGCCAACGAGGATGCCGCCGAGCCATCCGGTGCGTCATTGCCGGACGCCCCTGAGGGTGGCGCACCGCCCGATGAACAGGCGCCAAGTGTCGATGATGGCCGCGCGCTGCACCACCCGATGGGGCCGGCAACCACCCCGCACGAGGCCGACGCGGTCGACGTCGACGCGCTGCCTGGCGAGCTGGACGAGGTGGCGCCGATGCAGCCGCCGGTGACCGGTGCGGAGGGGACGGCCGAAGGCCCTGCGCAGGATGTCGACGTGAGCGAGCCGGCCTGGACGCATTCGTCGCAGGATGAGGGTGAAGGCGAGCGCGATTTCGGCACGCCGCCGGACGTTGCGGACGCGCCGTCGGACGAGACGCCCGAGAACACGCCGAGCGGTGAGGCGCCGCCGGAGGACGCGACCAGCCTTGAAGCGCTGCTGCGCCGGCGCGGGCTGAGCATTGCCTCCCACGTGGAGGAGGTCGAGGTGACCGAGCGCGGAAGCCGCAGCTGAGGTGCCACGTGCCCGGGCCGGCGGGCGTGCCCGGAACAACCCGCCGCGGCCCGCCGTGGGTCAGCGGATGTGTGCCAGGATGCCGTCCAGTTCGTCCAGGCTGTTGTAGCGGATGACCAGTCGCCCGCCACGGCGGCCGTGCTCGATGGCGACGCGCGCGCCCAGCTGATCGGCCAGGCGCTGCTCGAGCTGGCGCACGTCCGGGTCGGGTGCACGCGGCGCCGGTGGCGTCTCGCCACGCAAGTGCCGCGCCACCAGCTGCTCGGTCTGCCGCACGGACAGGCCGTTCGCCACCACGCGCCGGGCCAGTTCCACCTGGTCGGCGCCGGTCACCGCCAGCAGTGCGCGGGCATGCCCCATGTCGAGCTGGCGGCGTTCCACCAGTTCGCGCACGGCCGGCGTCAGTTGGCGCAGGCGCAGCAGGTTGCTGACCGCGGTGCGCGAGCGGCCAACGGCGCGCGCCACCTGCTCGTGGGTGAGGCCGAACTCGCGCATCAGCCGTTCCAGCGCGTCCGCCTCTTCCATGGCGTTCAGGTCCTGGCGCTGGATGTTTTCGATCAGCGCCACGGCGGCGGCGTCTTCGTCCGGTACGTCGCGCACGATGGCCGGCAGCTCGTGCAGGCCGGCCAGTTGCGAGGCGCGCCAGCGCCGCTCGCCGGCGATCAGCTCATACCGGTTGTCGCCCACGCGCCGCACCACCACCGGCTGCACGACACCCTGGGCGCGGATGGAGTCGGCCAGGGACGCCAGTTCCTCCTCGCCGATGTGTCGCCGCGGCTGGTAGCGCCCGCGCTCGATGTGCTCGATCGGCAGGCGGGTCAGCCGTTCCTGGCCGCTGGCCGATGGGGTGCTGCTCAGCAGCGCCTCCAGACCGCGGCCGAGCCCACGTTTTTGCGTCATCAGGTGGCCTTCAGGTGGTGCCGGCGCAGCATCTCGCCGGCCAGGGTGAGGAACGCCGTGCTGCCGACGCAGCTGCGGTCGTAGTCCAGCACCGGCAGACCGTGGCTGGGTGCCTCTGCCAGGCGAATGTTTCTGGGGATCACGGTGCGGTACAGGCGCTCGCCGAAGTGCTTCTGCAACTGCTCGGAAACGTCGCGTGCCAGGCGGCTTCGCGGGTCGAACATGCTGCGCAGCACGCCTTCCACGTGCAGGCCGGGGTTGGCGCTGGCGGCGATGTCGGAAATGGTGTCGAGCAGGTCCGACAGGCCTTCGAGCGCGTAGTACTCGCACTGCATGGGAATCAGCACCGAGCCGGCGGCGGTCAGCGCGTTGACGGTCAGCATGTCGAGCGCCGGCGGGCAGTCGATCAGGATGTACTGGTAGCCGTCTTCCAGGCCGGCGATGGCATCGCGCAGGCGGAACTCGCGGCGTTCCTGCTGCAGCAGCAGCACCTTGGCGGCGGTCAGGTCCGCGTTGGCCGGCAGCACGTCGAAGCCGGCGCTGCTGGGTCGGCGGGCAGCGCTCAGCGGCACTTCGCCGGTGAGCACTTCCAGCGTGGCCGGGGTGGCCTCGCGCTTGTCGACGCCGCAGCCGGTGGTGGCGTTGCCCTGCGGGTCCAGGTCGATCAACAGCACCCGCTGCCGGGCGCGCGCCAGGCCGGCGGCCAGATTGACGCTGGTGGTGGTCTTGCCGACTCCGCCTTTCTGATTGGCGATGGCGATGATGCGTGGCATGGCAGGCTTCAGGGTCCGTCGGGCGGCGACACTTTAGCAGGATGTCGCGGCAGGCTTTTCGGCTGTCCGCGCCGCAGCGTCAGGCGGCATCGGCGCGGGCCAGGATCAGCAGCGTGCGTTGGCGTCCACCGGTCAGTGCCGGCAGGGGCACGGAGTCCACGTGAAGGAAACCGGGTGGCAGGTCGGCCAACTCGTTCGCCGCCGCCGGGCCCTTGAGGGCATAGATGCGCCCGCCGGGCGCGCACAGGTGGCCGAGCGTGCGCAGCAGGCGGCCGAGGGGCGCGAAGGCGCGGGCGACGACCACCGGAAACGGTGGCGTTGGCCGGTACTGCTCGGCCCGTGCCCGTACCACCTCGACGTTGGCCAGTCCCAGCGTCAGGGCGGCGTGCTGTACGAAGCGCGTCTTCTTGAGGTTGCTGTCGAGCAGCACGTGCGCCACCTGCGGACGGGCGATGGCCAGTGGCAGGCCGGGGAAGCCGGCGCCGGTGCCGACGTCCAGCAGCCGCAGCGCGGGCAGGTGCGGCAAAACCGCCAGGCTGTCGAGCAGGTGGCCGGTGACCATGTCGCTCGGTGTGTGCAGCGCGGTGAGGTTGTAGTGGCGGTTCCAGGTTGCCAGCAGCCGCAACAGGTGCAGCGCCGTGTCACGCGCCGTCGCCGGCAGGTCGAGGTCAAGGCGTGCCAGGCCGGTATCCAGCACCGCCGCCGCCTCGGCCCAGGCCGGCGTGTCCTCAGGCGGCATCGGCGGCGCGGCGCTGACGCTTGAGGTGCACCAGCAGCACCGAGATGGCCGCCGGCGTCACGCCGGGGACGCGGCTGGCCTGGCCGACGGTGGCCGGCTTGGCGGCGGCGAGCTTCTGTTGCACCTCGTGCGACAGGCCGCGGATGGCGGCGTAGTCGAGGTCGGCGGCCAGGGCGGTGTGTTCGTGATGGCGCTGGCGCTCGATTTCCGCCCGTTGGCGTGCCAGGTAGCCGTCGTACTTGATGTCGATCTCCAGTTGCGCGGTGGCAGCGGTGTCGGCGTGCGGTTCACAGAGCCCCGGCAGGCGGTGCAGGGCCGCGTAGTCGATGCCCGGCCGGCGCAGCAGTTCGAGCGCCGTGGTGTCGCGCGACAGCGGCCCGCCGAGCAGTGCCTGCTGGCCGTCATCGAGTGCCTGGGCGCGCACCAGCACGGCGCCCAGGCGCCGCGTCTCGGCAGCGATGGTGTCCTGAATGCGGCAAAAGCGCTGCCAGCGGGTGTCGTCCACCAGGCCAAGCTCTCGACCGGCTTCCGTCAGGCGCTGGTCGGCGTTGTCCTCGCGCAGCCACAGGCGGTACTCGGCGCGCGAGGTGAACATGCGGTACGGCTCGCGCGTGCCGCGGGTGGTCAGGTCGTCGATCAGCACACCCATGTAGGCCTGGTCGCGTCGCGGCCACCACGGCTCCTGTCCGCCGGCGCGGCGGGCGGCATTCAGACCCGCCACCAGGCCCTGGGCGGCAGCCTCCTCGTAGCCGGTGGTGCCGTTGATCTGGCCTGCGAAGAACAGGTCGCCCAGCGCCTGCGTTTCCAGCCACGGGTACAGGGCGCGGGGGTCGAAGTAGTCGTATTCGATGGCGTAGCCCGGCCGTAGCAGGTGCGCGCGCTCGAAACCGGCGATCGAGCGGACCACCTCGAGCTGCACGTCGAACGGCAGGCTGGTGGAAATACCGTTCGGGTAGACCTCGGCGGTATCGAGTCCCTCCGGCTCGACGAAGATCTGGTGACTGGCCTTGTCGGCGAAGCGCACCACCTTGTCCTCGATGGACGGGCAGTAGCGCGGTCCCACGCCCTCGATGACGCCCGCGTACATGGGCGAACGGTGCAGGTTGGCGCGAATGATGTCGTGCGTGCGTTCGCTGGTGTGGGTGATGTGGCAGTGCACCTGGCGCGGGTGCAGGTCGGCGTGTCCGAGGTACGAGAACACCGGCATCGGCGTGTCGCCGGGCTGCTCTGTGAGGCGCGCGTAGTCGATGCTGCGGCCGTCCAGGCGCGGTGGCGTGCCGGTCTTCAGGCGGCCGACCGGCAGGTCCAGTTCGCGCAGCCGTCGCGCCAGTGCCGCGGCCGGCGCATCACCGGCGCGGCCGCCGCCGTACTGCTGTTCGCCGATATGGATGACGCCGCCGAGAAAGGTGCCGGTGGTCAGCACCACTGCGCGGGCGCGAAACGTCAGCCCCATCTGCGTCACGACGCCGCGCACGCGCCCGTGCTCGACCACCAGATCGTCCACGGCCTGCTGGAACAGGTGCAGGTTCGGCTGTGCCTCGACCATGCCGCGAATGGCGCGTCGGTACAGCGCCCGGTCTGCCTGAGCGCGGGTGGCGCGCACCGCCGGTCCCTTGCTGCGGTTCAGAACCCGGAACTGGATGCCGGCGCGGTCGGCCGCCAGCGCCATGGCGCCGCCGAGGGCGTCGATCTCACGCACCAGGTGGCTCTTGCCGATGCCGCCGATGGCCGGGTTGCACGACATCTGGCCGATGGTTTCGAGGTTGTGCGTGAGCAGCAGCGTGGCCGCGCCGATACGTGCGGCGGCCAGCGCGGCCTCGACACCGGCGTGGCCGGCGCCGACCACGATCACGTCGAAAGGGCGGTCGAACTGCATGAGGGTCGCGGGTAGGGAGGGGAAACTCGTTATGATAATGGGCCTTAGATCACTGTGTCAGGCCGCTCGCGGCCGTTTCCTGCGCCCATGACCCAACCCCGAAAGCTGCACGTCAAGACCCTCGGCTGCCAGATGAACGTTTACGACTCGCAGCGCATCGCCGATGTGCTGGCGCAGTCGCACGGCCTGGAGTCCACCGACGACCCGGCCCAGGCCGACGTTCTGCTCCTGAACACCTGCTCGATCCGCGAGAAGGCGCAGGAGAAGGTGTTCTCCGAGCTGGGCGCCTGGTGGCATGCCTACAAGCAGCAGCGCCCGGACGTGGTCATCGGCGTTGGCGGCTGCGTGGCCAGTCAGGAAGGCGAGCGGCTGCGGTCCCGGGCGCCGTTCGTCGATCTGGTGTTCGGGCCGCAGACCATTCACCGCCTGCCGTTGCTGCTCAATCAGGCGCAGGGCCGGCGCGCGGCCGTGGACGTGAGCTTTCCCGAGATCGAGAAGTTCGATCACCTGCCGTTGCCGCGTGCCAGCGGACCGACCGCGTTCGTCTCCATCATGGAGGGCTGCTCGAAGTACTGCAGCTTCTGCGTCGTTCCCTACACGCGTGGCGAGGAGTTCAGCCGCCCGCTGCTGGATGTGCTGACCGAGGTGGCGGTGTATGCCGAGCAGGGCGTGCGCGAGGTCACGCTGCTGGGCCAGAACGTGAACGCCTACCGCGGCCCGACGCCGCGTGGCGGCGTGGCGGATCTGGCCGAGCTGATCCGGCAGGTGGCGCAGATAGACACCATCGAGCGCATCCGCTTCACCACCTCGCACCCGGTCGAGTTCACCGACGGCCTGGTGACGGCCTACGCCGAGGTGCCCAAGCTGGCACCGCACCTGCACCTGCCGGTGCAAAGCGGGTCGGACCGCGTCCTGCGCGCCATGAAGCGCGGCCACACGGCGGCCGAGTATCTGGAAAAGATCGCGCGGGTGCGGGCGGCACGGCCGGATCTGAGCCTGACCACGGACATCATCGTCGGTTTCCCGGGCGAGACCGAGGACGACTTCGAGGACACGCTGGCCCTGGTGCGGGCGGCCGGCTTCGACGAGGCATTCAGCTTCATCTACAGCGCGCGCCCCGGCACGCCGGCGGCCGCGCTCCCGGACGAGACGCCGGCCGAGGCCAAGAAGGCGCGCCTGGCGCGGCTGCAGGCATTGATCGCCGGTCAGTCGCAGGCGTATGTGGCGGGGCTGGTCGGCAGCGTGCAACCGGTATTGGTGGAAGGACCCGCCAAGCGCGGTCAGGGTCGCCTGCACGGGCGGCTCGGCAACAATCGGGTGGTAAACTTCGCCGCGTCTGAGCAGCTCATAGGCCAATTGGTGGACGTCAAGATCACCGCAGTTTCCGCCCATACCCTGCGCGGCGAGCCGACCGGTTCGCGCACCGCCGCGTGACGGCGCCCGCCGAGGCGAGCGCCCAAGCCGCGGTGACGGAAGTCACCCTGGACCCGAGCGACAACGCGCGTCTGGCGCGCCTGTGTGGGCCACTGGATGCCCATATCGGCCAGGTGGAGCGCCATTTTGGCGTCCTCATCAGGCGTCATGGCCACTCCTTCGCCATCAGTGGTGACCCGGAGCCGGTGGCCGGTGCCGGCGCGGCACTGAAAACGCTCTACGCAGAAACCGCGACCGGCGAGGAACTGTCGGCGGCCAAGGTGCACCTGCTGATGCGTGGCAGTGACGCTGACGGTGAACAGCCGGTGGTGGCCGTCGGTCGGCGCCTTCAGGTGCGCGCCCGTGGCCGTCGTCAGGCCGACTATCTGCGTGCCATCCAGACCCACGACATCAACTTCGCCATCGGCCCGGCCGGCACCGGCAAGACCTATCTGGCGGTGGCCTGCGCGGTGCAGGCGCTGCTCGAAGAACAGGTGCAGCGGCTGGTGCTGGTGCGCCCGGCCGTCGAGGCCGGCGAGAAGCTGGGCTTCCTGCCCGGCGATCTGGCGCAGAAGGTCGACCCGTACCTGCGCCCCATCTACGACGCCCTGTACGAGATGCTCAGCTTCGAGAAGGTGGGCAAGCTGATCGAGCGGCAGGTGATCGAGATCGCGCCGCTGGCGTACATGCGCGGGCGGACCCTGAACGAGGCCTTCATCATCCTGGACGAGGCACAGAACACCACGCCCGAACAGATGAAGATGTTCCTGACACGCATCGGCTTCGGCTCCACCGCGGTGGTGACCGGTGACGTGACGCAGATCGACCTGCCGCCCGGCAAGCCGTCGGGCCTGAAGCACGTGCTCGGCGTGCTCAAGGGCGTGGAAGGCATTTCCTTCAGCCAGTTCACAGCCCGCGACGTGGTGCGTCACCCGCTGGTCGAACGCATCGTCAATGCTTATGAGCGCGACGCCGATTCCTCCAGCCATCGAAGTTGACATCGACCGCGCCAGCACCGTTGCGGCGCCGCTCGACACGGTCCTGAATACCTGGGTGCAGGCCGCCGCGTCGCAGCTGCCGGCGGTGCCGTTGAGCGTGGCGGTGCGCCTGGTCGACACCGCCGAGGCAACGTCCCTGAACCGCGACTACCGCGGCAAGGACTACGCGCCGAACGTGTTGTCGTTCCCCCTGCACGCCGATTTTCCGCTGCCCCCGGACGAGCCGCGCCCGCTCGGTGACGTGGTGCTTTGCCTGCCGGTGGTGCAGGCCGAGGCGGCGACCTATGGCAAGTCCTTCGAGCAGCGCCTGGCCCATCTGCTGATTCACGGCGTGCTGCACCTGGCCGGACACAGTCACGACGAGCCGTCCGAGCGCGAGGCCATGGAAGCGGCCGAAACCGCCGTCATGGCGCGCCTGGGCTACCCCGACCCCTACACCAGTGATGAGTAACGACATCCATTTCGGCCTGTTGCAGCGGATTGGCCACGCACTTTTCGGCGAGCCGATCGACCGCGAGTGGCTCATGCGCCACCTGAAGGATGCCGAGGCGGCGGCGGTGCTCGACGCCGGCACGCTGAGCATGATCCAGGGCGTGCTGACCATGGGCGAGCGCCAGGTGCGCGACGTCATGGTGCAGCGCTCGCAGATGGTGGTGATGCGCCGTGACGATGACCTGGCGGCGCTGGTGCGGGTGGTGGTCGACAGCGGCCACTCGCGCTACCCGGTGATCGGCGAGGACCGCGACGAGGTGGTCGGCATCCTGTTGGCCAAGGACCTGCTCGGGTATCTCGAACCGGGGCAGGACCTGCCGTTTGCCCTGCGCGACGTGCTGCGCCCGGCCGTGTTCGTGCCCGAGAGCAAGCGCCTCAACGTGCTGTTGCGCGAATTCCGGCAGACACGCAACCACATGGCCGTGGTCGTTGACGAGTACGGCGGCGTGGCGGGGCTGGTGACCATCGAGGACGTGCTCGAGCAGATCGTCGGCGAGATCGAGGACGAATACGATTTCGACGAGGACGAAACCGACATCGAGCCGATCGACGACACCAGCGCGCTGGTGCGCGGCCTGACACCGATCGAAGCCTTCAATGCCCATTTTGGCGTGACGTTCAGCGACGCCGAGTTCGACACCGTGGGCGGCCTGCTGGCGCACCAGTTCGGCCATCTGCCGGAAGTCGGCGCGCGGCTCGAGTACCAGGATTTCGAGTTCGAGGTGACCGCCGCCGACGCCCGGCGTATCGAGCAGGTTCGGGCCGTCCGTGCCGCTCCCTCGCCGGACGCAACCGAAGACGACGGCTGAGCCGATGACAGGACTGCGCGGCCGCGTCGGCGCCGTGCCGGCCCTTGTGGCGGGCGGCATGATGCCGCTGGCCTTCGCGCCATTCAATCTGTGGTTCCTGGCGCCGCTGGCGCTGGCCGTGCCGCTGCGCCTGGCGCTGGCCGCCACGCCACGGCAGGCGGCGCTGTACGGGTACCTGTTCGGGCTCGGCTGGTTCGCCGGCGGCGTGCACTGGATCTACGTCAGCTGCCATCGCTACGGCAACATGGACGCCCCGAGTGCCGCGCTGGCCACTGCCGTGCTGGTGGCGTATCTGGCGCTGTTCCCGGCCCTCGGCCTGCTGATGGCGCGTCGCCTGGGCCGCAGCCGCGCGGCCTTTCTGCTGGCCGCGCCGGGGACGTTCGGTCTGGCCGAGTGGCTGCGCGGCTGGCTGCTGACCGGGTTTCCCTGGCTGGCGCCGGGCTACAGCCAGATCGACAGCCCCCTCGGCGCCTACGCGCCGCTGGGCGGTGTCGCCGGTGTCGGGCTGGTGCTGTTGGCTGTCGCCGCCGCGCTGGCGTGGCTGTCTACCTGGCCGCGCCGCCGCTGGCCGGCACTCGCTGCCCTGGTGCTGCTGCCGGCCGGCGGTGTGCTGGTCGATCGCCTCGACTGGAGCGAGCCTGCCGGGCCGGCGCTGGAACTCGCGTTGCTGCAGGGCAATGTCGAGCAGCAGATCAAGTGGGACCCGGCGCATTTCGAGCAGACGCTGGCGCGCTACCTCGAACTGACGCGCGCGGCGGACGGCGCCGACGTCATCATCTGGCCGGAAAACGCCATTCCGGCCCTGCCGGGCCAGCTGCCGGCCGGTTACCTCGAAACCGTGCGCGCGGCCGCCGCCGGCGCCGCCGTGCTGGTGGGCATCCCCACCGAGGACCCGGACGGCCGCTACTACAACGCCGTCCTGCACCTCACACCGCCCGGCGGCGAATACCGCAAGCGCCATCTGGTGCCGTTTGGCGAGTACGTGCCGTTCAAGCGGCAGGTCGGCCCGGTGCTGGACCTGCTGGCGGTGCCGATGTCGGACTTTTCCACCGGTGGTGCCGGCCAGGTGCCGTTGCAGGTGGCCGGCAGCAGCGTGGCGGCCTCGGTGTGCTACGAAATCCTGTTTCCACGGGAAATGCGCGCGGGTGCCGCGGCGCAGTGGCTGGTGAACGTCAGCAACGATGCCTGGTTCGGCGACTCCATCGCCCCGCCACAGCACCTGCAGATCGCCCGCATGCGGGCGCGCGAACTGGCCCGGCCCATTGCCCGCGCCACCAATACCGGCATCACCGCGCTCATCGATGCGCGCGGCCGGGTTGCCACCCAGGTGGCGCCGTTCAGTGTCACCACGCTGCGCGGGCACATCGTGCCGCAGCGCGGTCTCACGCCGTTTGCGCGCTACGGTGAGGCGCCCGTCATCGCGCTGTGCCTGGTGCTGTGTGGGGTTGCCTGGCGCCGGCGGGGCTCCTGAATCGACGCCAGGCGTGCCCGACCGGGGGCGGCGGTTCATTGCCGTGGTGAGCGCTGCGTAGTGCGCGCGTGCGTTTCGGTGCCCCGGCTGTCGGGCCCGGCAGGTGGGGCGAAGCGGTGCGTGTGCGGGTGCCGGGCGCAGGGATGGACGTGCCCGCCGGCTATAATCTGCCGTCTTTTGTCCCCGGATTTGCGTTCCCGATGAATCGACAGTACGACGCCGCCGCCGTCGAGGCCCAGGCTCAGGCCTGGTGGCAGGATCAACAGGTTTTCGCCGCCGCCGACGCGGGACCGGGCGAAAAGTTCTACTGCCTGTCGATGTTTCCGTACCCGTCGGGCGCGCTGCACATGGGCCATGTGCGCAACTACACCATCGGCGACGTGCTGGCGCGCTACCAGATGATGCAGGGCCGGCGGGTGTTGCAGCCGATGGGCTGGGACGCCTTCGGCATGCCGGCCGAGAACGCCGCCATCCAGCGCGGCATCGCGCCGTCGCGCTGGACCTACGACAACATCGCCCACATGCGCGGGCAGCTGCAGCGGCTGGGGTTTGCCTACGACTGGCAGCGCGAGCTGGCCACCTGCCGGCCGGACTACTACCGCTGGGAGCAGTGGCTGTTCACGCGGCTGCTGAAAAAGGGCCTGGCCTATCGCAGGCTGGCGGCGGTGAACTGGGACCCGGTCGACCAGACCGTGCTGGCCAACGAACAGGTCATCGACGGCCGCGGCTGGCGTTCCGGCGCGCCGGTGGAACGGCGCGAGATTCCGCAGTGGTTCCTGCGCATCACCGCGTATGCGGACGAGCTGCTGGACGGGCTGGACGAACTGGACGGCTGGCCGGAGTCGGTCAAGGCCATGCAGCGCAACTGGATCGGCCGCTCGGTGGGTCTGGAACTGAGTTTCGAGGTGCCCGCCTACGGCGCGCTCAAGGTGTTCACCACCCGCCCGGACACGTTGTACGGCGTCACCTACATGGCGGTGGCGGCCGAGCATCCACTGGCGCAGCAGGTGGCGGCCGGCAACCCGGCGCTGGCGGATGCCATCGAGAAACTCAAGCCGCGCGAGACCAGCGAGGCGGCGCTGCAGACGCAGGACAAGCTCGGCGTCGACACCGGCCTGCGTGCGGTGCACCCGCTGACCGGCGACGAACTGCCGGTGTGGGTGGCCAATTTCGTGCTCATGGATTACGGCGAGGGCGCCATCATGGCGGTGCCCGGCCACGACCAGCGCGACTGGGAATTCGCCCGCGTCTACGGCCTGCCCATCACGCCGGTGGTGGCGCCGGAAGGGTTCAGTGACGAGCCGGCCAAGCTGGTCGAGCACGGCGCGTTCACCGACAAGGGCCTGCTGGTCAACTCGGGGCCCTACGACGGCCTGGCCTTCCAGGACGCCTTCGACGCCATCGCCGACCTGGCCGAGCAGCGCGGTCTGGGCACGCGGCGCGTGCAGTACCGCCTGCGCGACTGGGGCGTGTCGCGACAGCGCTACTGGGGCTGCCCGATTCCGGTCATTCACTGCGAGGCCTGCGGCGCGGTGCCGGTGCCGGACGCGCAGCTGCCGGTGCTGCTGCCGGAGGACGTGACCGTGGACGGCAGCGGCTCGCCGCTGACCCGCATGCCCGAGTTCTACGAGACCACCTGCCCGCAGTGCGGTGCGCCGGCGCGGCGCGAGACGGACACCTTCGACACGTTTTTCGAGTCGTCCTGGTATTTCGCGCGCTTTGCCTGTCCGGATCTGGACACCGCCATGCTGGACCAGCGCGCCGACCAGTGGCTGCCGGTGGACCAGTACGTCGGCGGCATCGAGCACGCCATCCTGCACCTTCTGTACGCGCGGTTCTTCACCAAGCTGATGCGTGACGAGGGGCTGATCGGCGTCGACGAGCCGTTCACGCGCCTGCTCACGCAGGGCATGGTGCTCAAGGACGGCGCCAAGATGTCCAAGTCCAAGGGCAACACGGTCGATCCGCAGGCGCTGATCGACCGCTACGGTGCCGACACGGCACGGCTGTTCATCATGTTCGCGGCGCCGGCCGAGCAGGCGCTGGAATGGTCCGACGAGGGTGTCGCCGGGGCCAATCGCTTTCTGAAGCGCCTGTGGGGGTTCGCGGTGGACTTTGCCGCCTGGCGCGAGCAGGCACCGGCGGCCGATCTGGCAACGCTGGACGACGCCCAGGCGGCGGCGCGGCGCGAGATCCACGCCAACCTGCAGCAGGCCAGCTACGACTTTGGCAAGGGCCAGTTCAACACCGTGGTGTCGGCCGGCATGAAAATGCTGAACGAGCTTTCCCGTCTGCCGGTGCCGGAAAGCGGCGGTGCCGGCTACCGGGCGGTGGTGGAGGAGGGGTTGTCCATCCTGCTGCGCGTGCTCTCGCCCATCGTGCCGCACATCACGCACTGCCTGTGGCAGGGGCTGGGGCACGGGGAGGCGCTGCTGCGCGCGCCCTGGCCGCAGGCCGACCCGCAGGCGCTGCAGGCGGACGAGATCACCCTGGCGGTGCAGGTGTCGGGCAAGCTGCGTGGCACCATCCGCGTGCCGGCCGAGGCCGACCAGGACGCCATACGCGCCGCCGCCCTGGCCGAGCCCAACGTGCAGCGTTTCGTCGCCGACAAGCCGGTGCGTAAGCTGATCGTGGTGCCTGGCAAGCTGGTCAATATCGTCGTCTGATACCTGCCCCGACCCCGGATGTAATCCTGATGAAACGACTCTGTCACCTGCCCGTTCTGGTCGCCGTGCTGCTGCTGGCCGGCTGCGGTTTCCATGTGCGCGGCAACTACCAGCTGCCGGACACGCTCGGCGCGGTGTTCATCGACGTGCCGGGCTACGACTACGACCTGCGTCACCGCCTGCAGCAGGCACTGACCAGCCGTGGTGTCACCCTGGTGGATGACGCCGCCGACGCCGACGCGGTGCTGCAGATCACCCGGCCGCGCTTCGCCACCCGGGTGCTGTCGGTGGGCACCGATGCCCGCGTGCGCGAGCACGAACTGCGCTACACGCTGGGCTTCCAGTTGCGCGGCCGCGACGGCAAGTATCTGGTGCCGCCGCAGTCGGTGGAGCTGCTGCGCGACGTCACGTACGACGAAACCAACATCCTGGGCAGCCAGAGCGAACAGAGCGCCGGCCGCCTGGAGCTGCAGGACCAGGCCGTGCAGCAGATCGTGCGGCGCCTGGCGGCGCGCCTGAGCTAGCGATGCCGCTGAGGCCCGAGCAGCTGGCGTCAGCGCTCGGCGGATCGCTGGCGCCGCTGTACCTGCTCGCCGGCGAGGAACCGCTGCTGGTGGCCGATGCCGCCGACGCGGTGCGCGCGGCCGCACGCAAGGCCGGTTTCACCGAGCGGGTGGTGTACGAGGTCGAGCGCGGCTTCGACTGGAGCGTGCTGCGCGGCGAGGCGGCCAGCCTGTCGCTGTTTGCGGAGCGGCGCCTGCTGGAACTGCGCCTGGGCAATGGCAAGCTCGGCGAGGATGCCAGCGCCGCCCTGTGCGAGTACGCGTCCGCGCCGCCGGACGACGTGCTGCTGCTGCTGACCGGCGATGCCTTCGACCGGCGTGCCCGCAGCAGCGCCTGGTTCGGCGCCTGCGAGCGGGCCGGCGTGGCCATGTACGCCTGGCCGCTGGAGGCAGCGGCGCTGCCGCGCTGGCTGAGTGCGCGGGCGGCGACACGGGGGCTCAGCCTGGACGCCGCCGGTGCCGGCGTGCTGGCCGAATTGACCGAGGGCAACCTGTTGGCGGCGGCGCAGGAAGTGGACAAACTGGCGCTGCTGTGCGAGCCCGGCGCGACCCTGGACCGCGACGGCGTGCTGCAGGCGGTGGGCGACAGCGCGCGTTATGCCGTGCGTGACCTGGCCGACGCGGCGCTGGCCGGCGACCGCCCGCGCCTGACCCGTGCCATCGCCCACCTGAAGGATGCCGGCGAGACGCCGATTCTCGCCCTGTGGCAGCTGACGCAGGACCTGCAGCGCCTGTGTGACGGTACGGCGCACGGCCAGCCGCCGCGCCGGCGCGAACTGCTTGACCGCGTCCGCCGGCGCCGACCGGCGGCTTACTGGCAGCGCCTGCTGGTGCAGGCGGCGGCGGTGGATCGCGCCAACAAGGGGGTTGGCGAGGGCGGCGACGCCTGGCAGCAGCTGACCGGGTTGGCGCTGCGCATGGCGGGGCCGGGCGCGCGCGGTGCCGACGGGCGTCAACGTTGACGGTGCGTTGTCCAACGCCCGTGACGGCGCGAGATCGAACTTGAAGGAATGAAACCGGAGCCGGACGTGGAACTCGAGGTTTACATGCGTGAACTCGGCCAGCAGGCGTGCCAGGCGGCGCGCGCGCTGGCCCGTGCCAGCACGGCGGCCAAGAACGCCGCCCTGCTGACCATTGCCGATGCCCTGCAGCAGGCGCAGCCGGCCCTGCTGGCAGCCAACGAGAAGGACCTGGCCGGTGGCCGCGCCGCGGGCCTGGATGCCGCGCTGCTCGACCGCCTGACGCTGAATCCGGCGCGTATCGCGGCGATGGCCGACGGGCTGCGCCAGATCGCCGCGCTGCCGGACCCGGTCGGCGCCATCGACGACCTGCGGGCGCGTCCGTCGGGGATCCGCGTCGGGCGCATGCGCGTGCCGCTGGGTGTGATCGGCATCATTTACGAGTCGCGGCCCAACGTGACGGCGGACGCCGCCGGGCTGTGCCTGAAATCCGGCAACGCCTGCATTCTTCGGGGTGGCTCGGAGGCGGTGCATACCAACCTGGCCATCGGCGCCTGCATCGCCGCCGGGCTGGAGACGGCCGGGCTGCCGGTAACCGCCGTGCAGGTGCTGGAAACCACCGACCGTGCCGCGGTTGGCCTGCTGGCGGGCATGGTCGGGTTCGTCGACATCATCGTGCCGCGCGGCGGCAAGGGACTGATCGAGGCGGTGATGCGTGACGCCCGCGTGCCGGTGCTCAAGCACCTGGATGGCGTCTGCCACGTGTACGTGGACGACGGCGCCGACCCCGACATGGCCCGGCGCATCGTGCTGAACGCCAAGACCCATCGCTACGGCGTGTGCAACGCCATGGAAACGCTGCTGGTGGCGGCTGGCGAGGCGCCGGCGCTGCTGCCGCTGCTGGTGGCCGACCTGCGCCAGCACGGGGTCGAGCTGCGTGGCTGCCCGCGGGCCCGCCAGCTGGTGGCCGACCTGCAGCCGGCCGACGAGACCGATTGGTCGGCCGAATATCTGGCGCCCATCCTGGCGGTTCGGGTGGTGGATGGCCTGGACGAGGCTATCGATCACATCGCCCGCTACGGCTCGGCGCACACCGAATCCATCGTCACCCGTGACCTGGCGCGCGCTGACCGGTTCCTGCGTGAGGTCGATTCGGCGTCGGTGATGGTCAACGCCTCCACCCGCTTCGCCGACGGCTTCGAGTACGGCCTGGGCGCCGAGATCGGCATCAGCACGGACAAGCTGCACGCGCGCGGGCCGGTGGGGCTGGAAGGGCTGACCAGCCAGAAGTGGGTGGTGCTCGGCAGCGGCGAGGTGCGAAGCTGAGCCGGCGTCTGCGGCCGGTCGCCCTGCTGGGCGGCACGTTCGACCCGGTCCACGTCGGCCACCTGCGCGCGGCGCTGGAAATCCGCGACGCGCTCGGCCTGGGCCAGGTGCGCCTGGTGCCGGCGCGGGTGCCGCCGCACCGCCCGCAGCCGCGCGCCAGCGCCGCGCAGCGTCTGGCGCTGTTGCGTCTGGCCGTGCGTGGCGTGCCGGGGCTGACGGTGGACGAGCGCGAGCTGCGCCGCGATGGCCCGTCCTACATGGTGGACACGCTGACCGGGCTGCGGGCGGAGCTCGGCCGCCGGCCGCTGTGCCTGCTGGTCGGGGACGATGCCTTTCGCGGCTTGCCGGGCTGGCATCGCTGGGAAGCCCTGTTCGACCTGACGCACCTGGTGGTGGTGCAGCGTCCGCCGCTGGCCGGACAGGAACCGACCCTGCCGGCGCCGCTGCGGCAGGCGCTTCAGGGGCGCTGGGCGGACGATCCGCAGGCCCTTTCGGGCACCCCGGCGGGTCTTGTTTGGAAACAGCCGGTGCCGCCGCTGGACATCTCTGCCACCCGTATCCGCAGCCTGCTGAAAGCCGGCGCCAGCGCGCGCTTTCTCGTGCCTGACGCATGCCTGCGGTACATTCGTCATCACCATCTCTACACCGATTGATTCATGTCCCAAGACCAGGCCGGCCTCAAGGCCGTGGTGCTCCAGGCACTGGAAGATCTCAAGGCCGTCGACGTGACGGTCCTCGAGGTGAGCAAGCTGACCAGCATGACCTCGGTCATGGTGGTCGCCAGCGGCACGTCGAACCGCCACGTGCGGGCACTGGCGCAGGCCGCCCGCGATGCCGCCAAGGCGGCCGGCTATCCGGTGCTCGGAATAGAGGGCGAGGGTGACGCCGAGTGGGTGCTGGTGGACATGGTCGACCTGGTGCTGCACGTCATGCTGCCGCAGACCCGCGCCCTGTACCGGCTTGAGGATCTGTGGTCGACCGTGCCGCGGCGCGCGCAGGCTGAGCAGGCCGGCGACGGGGCGTGAGCCAGGTGCTGATACTGGCGGTCGGCCAACGGCCGCCGGGCTGGGTCAGCACCGCGTGTTCCGACTATCTGGGCCGCTTCGGCCGGCGCCTGAAGGTGGAGCTGAAGGAGGTTGCGCCGGCGCGTCGCGGCGGCGCGCAGCGCACCGCCGCACTGGCGCAGGAAGACGCGCGTCTGATGGCTGCCCTGCCGGGCAGTGCCTTTCCGGTGTTGCTGGACCCGCGCGGGCAGATGTTCGATTCCGAACGGCTGGCGCAGGCCTTGTCCGGCTGGCTGGCACAGGGCGGGCCGCTGGCGCTGGTGATCGGCGGTGCCGACGGCTTCGGTCCGGCCATGCGGGAGCGGGCGCGGGCCAGCTGGTCGCTGTCGTCGCTCACGTTTCCGCACATGCTGGCGCGGGTGGTGGTGCTCGAGCAGCTGTACCGCGCCTTCAGCCTGCTGCATAACCTGCCGTACCACCGTGAACACTGAACCCGAGCCGGCGCCCGCGTCCGGTCTGCGTCGGCTGGGGCAGCGCGCGCGGTCGCTGACGCTGTGGCTGGCGTTCGCTGTGCTGGTGCTGACCGCCGTGGTGCTCACCGTCGTGCGGGTGACGTTGCCGCAGCTGGAGCGGCATCCACAGTACGTGGCGGCGCTTGCAAGCCAGGCCCTGGGTCATCCGGTGCAGTTCCAGCGGTTGACCGCGGGCCTGGAGGGCAACACGCCGCAGATCACGCTGCATGGCGCGAGCGTGCAGGGCGATGACGGCAGTCGGACGCAGGTTCAGGCGCTGCGTCTGCGTTTCGACTGGAGCGCCTCGTTGCTGGCGCGCGCGCCGCGGCTGTCGTCGCTGGAAATCGACGGCCTGCATCTGGCGGTGGTGCGTCAGGCCGATGGTCGCTGGCGGTTCGGCGGGATCGGGACGCGTACCGAGGTGCCCGGCAGCGAAGCCCTGGACTGGTTGCTGGCGCAGCGGATGGTGCGCTTGCAGCGGGCGGTGATCGACATCTCGGACGCGACCGAGTCGGCTCGTGCGCTGCGTCTGGAGCAGGCGGCGGTCACGCTCCGGCGCCATGGCGACCGACATCGGGTACGGGTCGATGTGGGCGTGGGTGGCATGGCCAGTGGCTCGTTTCGCCTGCTGGCGGAGATCCGGGGGCTGCGCCCGGACGTCGCCGCCAGCAGGGGCCGCGCCTACGTGATCGCGCGCGACGTGGCCGGCGCGAACGTGCCGTTCGGAGCGTTGTTGTTCGGCGGCCAGCTGGACGGCGAAGTGTGGCTGCGCTGGCAGGGTGGCCGGATCGAGCGGGTCGCCGGCCGGGTCGACGGCCGGGGTCAGTTCCAGCGCGGACAGACACTCCTCACACTCGACGCTCTGCGGGTCGGTGGTGTGTGGCAGCGTACCCCGGATGGCTGGCTGGCCGGTGTGCAGCGCCTGCGGGCGGAGTCCGGCGCTCAGACCTGGCGGGTCGATGACGCGTACGTGCGCCGCGACGGTGAGCGCCTGGCGCTGCGGGCGGCGTTGGTGGACCTGGCGTCGGCGCGGTCGTGGCTGGCCCTGCTGGCGCCGGCCGATCGGGACTGGGCCGAGGTGCTGGTGCAGGCGGACCCGACGGTTCGCCTGCGGGATTGGCAGCTCAGCGGCCGGCCGGGTGACTGGCGCAGTCTGCGCCTGCAGGCACAGGTGGATGAGCTGGCCTGGCAGTCGGTAGACGCTGTGCCGGGCATGGACGGGCTGGCGGGCGAGTTGCGCGTCGGTGCCGGCGCCGCCAGTTTCTCGCTGACCGGCGCGCCGACCCTGGCGCTGAATGCGCCCACCCTGTACAGCGTGCCGATGCAGGTTCACGCCAGCCGCGGCACGGTCACCGCGCAATGGGACGACGATGGCCGCGCCATGCAGCTGGACGCGTTTTCCGGTCGCTACGCCGACATGAACCTGGCAGCCCGCGCACGTGTGTCGCTGCCGGCGGCAGGTCCACCGCAGCTGTTCGTGCAGGCGAGCGTGCCGCAGGCGGCGGTGCAGGAACTGTTCACGCTGTTCCCGGACCGCACGCTGTCGCCGAAGTTCATCGACTGGGGGCGGCGCGCCTTCCTGGGCGGCACGCTGAGCGACATCGAACTGCTGGTGAATGGCAACCCGCGCGAGTTTCCGTTTCGCGACGGTCAGGGCCAGCTGCTGGGGGAGGCCGGGTTCTCCGGCGTGGCGCTCGACTACCAGCCTGGCCGCAACTGGCCGCCGGTTGCCGGGGGGCGCGGACACCTGAGCCTGCGTGGCCCCGCCCTGTCGCTGGCCGTGGCCGAGGCGCAACTGCTGGACAGTCGCGCCAGCGACGTGCAGGTGCGCATCCCGGACGTGGTGACGCGGGAAAAGCGCCTGCTGCTGGAGGGTACCGCCACCGGACCGGCGCAGGACGTGATCCGCTTTGTGCGGCAATCCCCGCTGGCGGCGCGTTTTGGCAGGGCCGTCGAGCGTTTGCAGTTCACCGGCACGGCGCAGACCACGGTGGCGCTGGATCTGGTGTTCACGGGCCCGGCCAAGCGGGTGGCGGTCGACGGCAGCACGCGCCTGGACGGCAACCGTCTGGTGGTCGCCGGCACCGGCATCGAGCTTTTGGCCCTGCAGGGCGCCATCGGTTTCACGCGCGGCGGGCTGCAGGCCAAGGGCGTGCAGGGGCGGTTTCTGGGCGGGCCGGTGACCGTCGATCTGGCCAGCGTTCCAGGTTCCGGCTTGCGCCTTGAACCACGCGGGCAGGCTGATGCCGGTGCTGTGGTGCAGTTCCTGCGCCTGCCGTGGCCGCAGCTGTTCGCCGGCACGGTGCCCTGGCAGGGCGGCGTGGACATTGCCGGCCGTGGCGACATTGACCTTGACCTGGCGCTGGATTTGTCCGGGGCGGTGGCCGGGTTGCCGACGCCGCTTGATGTGCTGCACCGCGCGCCGCTCAAGGTGCAGGCGCGGCGGGCGGTGGTGGACAGCAGCTGGGATGTGACGCTGGCGGCTCCACCGTTGGCGGCGCGGCTCGATCTGATGCCGGCCGCCAGTGGTGGCACCATCCTGCGCCGCGGTGACCTTGCGATTGATGCGGCCATTCGCTTGCCGCCGGCCGGGTTCAATGTGCACGGACGCCTGGACCGTCTGGCACTTGAACCGTGGCTGGGCTGGCTGGCGAAGCACGTTGATGCGGCCGCCGTGGGCGACTGGCCCTCGCCGCGCGTGGATGTGTATGCCGACCGGGTCGATTATCTGGGGCAGCGCTTCGCCGGCTTGCGCTTGCAGTTGATGCGCGAAGACGGCTGGCGAGTGAGCGTGGATGCCCCGGATATCGCCGGCACGGCCCACGTCACTGGGCGTGGCGACGACCAGCGGGTGCAGCTGGATCTGGCCCGGCTGTACCTGGCTCGCCAGCCGGTGTCGGGCGACGGCAAGGGCAGGGGCGTCGATCCGGCTACGGTGCCGCAGTTGGGCGGGCGCATTGGCTCACTGCGTTACGGCGGCGAGGATTTCGGGGCGCTGACGTTCGCCAGTCGGCGTCAGGCCGATGGTCTGACGTTCGAGCAGGTGGCGCTGACCGGTGGCTACGGCACCATCACCGGGCGGGGCAGTTGGCGGGGCACGGCGGCAGCCAGCACCACCCGGTTGGAAGCGAAGGCCGACTTCAAGGATTTCGGTGCCTTTCTGGGGCATCTGGGTGTCAGCAAACTGGTCCGTGGCGGACGTGGAAAACTCGAAACGGACATCGCCTGGCCGGGCAGTCCCGGTGCCTTCGATTTTCCCGCCCTGGAAGGACGCGTCAGTGGTGATTTGCGCGACGGCATGTTGCCGGACGTCGAGCCCGGTGTGGGGCGTCTGTTCGGTATCCTCAGCCTGGACAGCGTGGCGCGGCGTCTGACGCTGGATTTTCGTGACGTGTTCGGTCGCGGTTTCGCCGTTGATCGCATGCGTGGGGAGCTGCGTCTGCAGGCCGGTCGGGCCGAGCTGCGCAACCTGCGTGTGCGCGGGCCGGCGGCGCATCTGACACTCAACGGCAGTACCAGTCTGGTCGACCGCAGCCTGGACGTGGACGTGCTGGCGGTGCCTCAGGTCACGTCCAGCCTGCCGCTGGCAGGGGCCATCGCAGCCCCCGGTGTCGGCGCTGCCATCTTTCTGGGTCAGAAGATCTTCGAAGGCGCCATCGACAAGGTCACCGAGCAGCGCTACCACGTGACCGGCACCTGGGCGGAACCGAAAATCGACAAACCCTGAGGCGGCGCTCAGGGCCGCCGACCGGTGAGGATCACCGACACCGGTCGGCCGGTGAGGGGGTGCACGGGCTCGTCCATGGCGATCAGCGGCAGGCCGTGATCAACGAACAGCCGGACCCAGCCTGCCAGCGTGCGGAAGTACCACGGTGGCGGGTCGGCAAATCCCTCGCCGCAGCCGGCCCAGGAGCCGGCGCGCCAGCCGTCGCGATACGGCTGGCCGGGGTCCTCGGCGTGCGGGTGCAGGGTCTGCACGACCAGCACGCCGCCGGGGCGCAGCAGCGCCGGCGTGGCGCGAAACAGTGCCTCGGTCGAACGCTGGCCGAGCAGGGCGAAGTTGCACACCACGGTGTCGAACGTGTGCCCGATGATGCCGGCCGCCAGGTCGTCATACGACGCGACTGCGAACTGACCTGTGCCGGTTGTCCGGGCAGCGTCGATCAGGCCCGGTTGCGCGTCTACGCCCAGTACCTCGAAACCGAGCGCGCTCAGGCGGCGCGACAGCCACCCCTCGCCGCAGCCGGCATCCAGTACGCGTTTCGGCTGTTGACGCGTGACGGCATCCACGATGGCCTGGTCGGTCACCAGCCGGCGGCTGTCGATGCGCTGTCCACGCACGGCGGCGGTCCACGGCGCGGCGTTGCGTTGCCACGCTGTGCGGATATCCGCCTCGTGTTGATCGTCGTGCGGCGGCTCCACGCGGCTGTCCTCGTTGTGTGCTGACCGGTGGCGTGTCTCGACGCCCATCGTCCGCTTACTTACCATTTGTTGTTCGAACGCCGTCGCGTCACGGCGCGTGAGTCATCAGGGGAACCCATGTCCGACGAGAAAATCTATCCGGTACCGGCCGACTTCGCCGCCCGCGCGCACCTGAAAGCCGCCGATTACGAGGCCCTGTACACCCGCTCGCTGGCGGATCGCGACGGTTTCTGGGCTCAGCAGGCCAAGGATCTCATTACCTGGTTCGAGCCCTGGCACACGGTGTGTGACGAAGACCTCGCCCGCGGTCACGTGCGCTGGTTCGACGGTGGCAAGCTGAACGTGGCCTACAACTGCCTGGACCGGCATCTGGACACCCGCGGCGAGCAGACGGCGCTGATCTGGGAGGGCGACGATCCGTCCTTTGCGCGTCACGTGACCTACCGCGAGCTGCACGACGAGGTGTGCCGCCTCGGCAATGTGCTCAAGCACCGCGGCGTGAAGAAGGGCGACCGGGTGTGCATCTACATGCCGATGATCCCGGCGGCGGTGGCGGCCATGCTGGCCTGCGCGCGTATCGGCGCGGTGCATTCGGTGGTGTTCGGCGGTTTTTCGCCGGAATCCATCAAAAGCCGCATCCTGGATTCCGACTGCCAGGTGGTGATCACCGCCGACCAGGGTCTGCGCGGCGGAAAGACCATTCCGCTCAAGGCCAATGTGGATCAGGCGCTCGAAGGCTGCCCGGGCGTGCATACGGTGCTGGTGTACCGGCACACCGGCGCCGACATCGGCTGGAAGGACGGCCGCGACGGCTGGTACCAGGACCTCTTGGCGTCGGCCAGCGCCGACTGTCCGGCCGAGCCGATGGACGCCGAGGACCCGCTGTTCATTCTCTACACCTCCGGCTCGACGGGTAAACCGAAGGGCGTGCTGCACACCACCGGTGGCTACATCACCTACGCTGCGCTGACGCACAAGTACGTGTTCGACTACCACGACGGCGACGTGTACTGGTGTACGGCGGATGTCGGCTGGGTGACCGGCCACAGCTACATCGTCTACGGCCCGCTGGCCAACGGCGCCACCAGCCTGGTGTTCGAGGGCGTGCCGACGCACCCGACCCCGGCGCGCTTCTGGGAAGTCATCGATAAGCACCAGGTCAACATCTTCTACACGGCGCCCACCGCCATCCGCGCCCTGATGCGCGCCGGCGACGCGCCGGTCAAGTCGACCAGCCGCAAGTCATTGCGCCTGTTGGGTTCGGTCGGCGAGCCGATCAATCCCGAGGCCTGGGAGTGGTACCACCGCGTGGTGGGCGAGGGGCGCTGTCCCATCGTCGATACCTGGTGGCAGACCGAGACCGGCGGCATTCTGATTTCCCCGCTGCCGGGCGCCACGGCGCTCAAGCCGGGCTCGGCCACCAAGCCCCTGTTCGGCGTGGAGCCGGCGCTGATGGACGCCAGCGGTGAGGAACTCACCGGCGCGGCCAGTGGCAACCTGGTCCTGAAGCGGTCCTGGCCGGGCATGATGCGCAGCGTGTTCGGTGACCACAAGCGCTTCATCGACACGTACCTGAAGGCCTATCCCGGCTACTACTTCACCGGTGACGGCTGCCGGCGCGATGCCGACGGCTATTACTGGATCACCGGTCGCGTGGACGATGTGATCAACGTGTCCGGCCATCGCCTCGGCACGGCCGAGATCGAGTCCGCCCTGGTACTGCACGAGGCCGTCGCCGAAGCGGCCGTGGTCGGCTACCCGCACGAGGTCAAGGGCCAGGGCATCTACGCGTATGTGACGCCGATGGCCGGCATCCAGCCGACCGAGGCGCTGCGCCAGGAGCTGGTGGCGCTGGTGCGCAAGGAAATCGGCGCCATCGCCAGTCCGGACGTCATCCAGTGGGCGCCCGGCCTGCCCAAGACGCGCTCGGGCAAGATCATGCGCCGCATCCTGCGCAAGATCGCCGAGAACGACCTGAAGAACATTGGCGACACCACCACGCTGGCCGATCCGGCGGTGGTGGACGACCTGGTGGCCAACCGGGGCTGAGTCGGACCACCTGTGCCGTCAGGCCACGGTTTCCCGATGGCCTGACGGCGCGTGGCATCGATGCAGGACGCTGCTGGCGCCTACTTCCAACAACCGTCGTCGGCGTAGCTGCCGGACGTGTTGGGGCCATCCTGGTCGACGGCAAACGTGCCGC
>NZ_JBFJTF010000016.1:0-26001 GCF_041625615.1 Immundisolibacter sp.
GCCACCTCGCGCCCGTCGTCGCTGCACAGCAGCAGCGGCAGGCAATCGGCGGTCAGCACCGCACACACCACGTCGGGACAGTCCGCATAGCGGGCATCGGCCACCACGCCAGGCGGCGCCAACGGACCGGCCACCTCGGTGCCATGCACCTGCGACAGCCAGGCCGGCGCTCGCGCCAGTGCCAGCGCCTCACACAACAAATCCCGGTTGCGCGCCACCGCCTGCGGCCGGTCGCCGACATGGTTGCCCAGGTTGAAACTGCCGTACGGTGCCCGGCTGCAGCCACCCGCCCGCGTGGTGCTGGCGGCCCGCACATTCGGCGGCAAGGGCCAATCCGGAGCGAACACCCCCGGCTCAGGCATCGACCGCCTGCGCGTCGTGCTCGAGCGCCGCCAGCAGGGCGGCAAAATCCGCCGGCAACGGCGCTTCCAGCTCCAGCAATCGACCATCCCGCGGATGGCTCAACTCCAGCCGCCCCGCATGCAGCGCCTGACGCCGAAAGCCAGTCAGTGCCGCGACCAGCTGCGGGCTCGCCCCCTGCGGCAGGCGAAGACGCCCATAGGTGGGATCACCGACCACCGCATGGCCGATGCTCGCCAGGTGCACGCGAATCTGGTGCGTGCGGCCGGTCTCCAGCAAGACACGCAACAGCGTATGCCGGGCAAAGCGTTGCGCGATGCGGTAATGCGTCACCGCCTCGCGCCCGCCGGCGGCGACCGCCATCCGCGTGCGGTCCGTCCGATGACGGCCGATCGGGTCATCCACCGTACCGCCGGAAATCAACGGCCCCTGCACCAACGCCAGGTACTCGCGATGGATGGCACGCTCGGCCAGCTGTTCCACGAGGTGCTTGTGGGCCGGCAGCGTGCGCGCCACCAGCAGCAACCCGGTCGTGTCCTTGTCCAGCCGGTGCACGATGCCGGCCCGCGGCACCTGTGCCAGCGCCGGGTCGTGATGCAGCAGCGCGTTCATCAGCGTGCCGGCCGGATTGCCGGCCCCCGGATGCACCACCAGTCCGGCCGGCTTGCTCACCACCAGCAGGTCGGCGTCCTCGTGAACGATGTCGAGCGCGATCGCCTCGGCGACCGGGCCGCCCTCGGCCGGTTCTTCGGCCGGGCTCACCCGCACCTGTTCGCCGCCGCGCAGCCGCGCGCTTGGCGTCGCGGGCGCCCCGTCCACCGTCACCCGACCGGCGCGCACCCACTCCTGAAGACGGCTGCGCGAGTAGTCCGGCAGCAACCGCACCAACACCTGGTCCAGACGCCGGCCCGCCAGTTCAGGGGGTATTTGATATAGTTCGCACGCTTTCATTTGCCGCGTCCTGCCGTACCGGCCACCATTCTACGGTGCGCCGTCCGGCATCCTGTCGAGAAGAGTCCGTGCTGCCATCATCTCGTGTCGGCCTGCGTCTGTGTTGCCTTGCGCTTGCGGTCCTGCTGGCCGCCTGTGGTGGTGATCCCGCCACCAAACGCAGCGAGGACCGCACCGAGGGCTGGTCGGTCGAAAAACTCTATTCGGAAGCGCGCAAGGCAATGCTTGAGGGCGGCTTCATGGAGGCCATCGACCTCTACCAGAAGCTCGAGGCCCGCTACCCGTATGGCGTCTATTCGCAACAGGCGCTGATCGACGTGGCCTACGCCTACCACAAGAACGGTGACGCAGAACTGGCCATCGAAGCGGCCGACCGCTTCGCGCGCCTGTATCCGCTCCACCCCAATGTCGAGTACGCCTATTACCTGAAAGGCCTCGTGCATTTCCGGCGCGACGTGTCGATCCTCGAAAAGTGGCTGCCGCAGAACCTGGCTGCCCGCGACATGAGCAGCGCCCGTCAGGCCTTCGACGAGTTCGGTCAGCTGCTGCGCAGCTTTCCCGACAGCCGCTACGCAGCCGATGCCCGCCAGCGCATGGTCTACCTGCGCAACCAGCTGGCCGAGCACGACATTCTGGTGGCACGCTACTACCTTGAACGCGGTGCCTACGTGGCGGTCGCCAGCCGGGCCCGGCACGTGATCGAAGCCTATCCGCGCAGCCAGTTCATCCCCGAAGCGCTGGAGTTGCTGGTCACGGCGTACCGTATCCTCGAGCTGGACGCGCAGGCATCCGATGCGCTGCGCGTGCTGAACCTGAACTACCCGGACCACCCAGCCACCGAACGCGCCGGCAAATTGGCCAGCGCACAGTAACGCCGCCCGACGCGGCGAGGAGCAAGCCGCCATGTGGGACTTCTTCCAGACCGTGCGCCACCGTCACTCGGTGCGCCGCTACCAGCCGGACATGCCGGTTGAGCCGGAAAAACTGCACGCCATCCTGGAGGCCGTGTCCACTGCGCCATCGGCCGGCGACCTGCAGTCCTACCACGTGTTCGTGCTGACGGCGCCCGATGCCCGCGCACGCCTGCAGGAAGCCGCGCCGGACCAGACGTTCATTGGCGAGGCACCGCTCGCAATGGTGTTCTGCGCCGACCGCGAACGCCCGCGCGAGCGCTTCGGCGAGCGCGGCAGCGCGCTGTTCGCCACGCAGGACGCCACCATCGCCGCCGCCTTCGCCCAACTGGCCGTGGTGGCCGCCGGCCTCGCCTCGGCCTGGGTCGGCCGCTTCGACCGGGACCGGGTCTGCGCGCAACTCGAACTGCCTGCCCACCTGGACCCGGTGGCCATCATCAGCGTCGGCTACCCGGCCGAGCTGCCTGCGCCCACGCCACGCCGGCGCCTGGACGAGATCGTCACGCGGCTGTAGTTCAGCGAGGCGCCCCTCGGCGCCGTCGCAGTCGGTAATCGATCTGAGCCCGACTGACGCCCAGGAGGCGTGCCGCCTGCGCCACGTTTCCCGAGGCGCGCTCGAGGGCAAGGTCGACGAAGGCCTCGCCAAGATCCGACAGCGACCAGCTCTCGTCCAAGAGCGTGCTCAACACCTGCGCAGCCGCGCCGGTCGCGCCATCGGCGTGCGCGGCCATGTCGCCCGCCCCCGCGCCGTGCCGCAGCCCCGCCAGCGGCCTGAAGAACAGCTGCGCCACATCGATAGGCTGCTGATCGGGCGTCAGAATGACCGCGCGCTCGATCAGCTGCTCCAGTTCGCGTACGTTGCCGGGATACGAATGGCGCATGAGCGCCTGCAGCGCCGCGGTGGTGAATCCGGACACGCTGCGCCCATGCACGTGCTTGTAGCGATTCAGAAAGTGGCCGATCAACAGCGGAATGTCGTCGCGCCGTTCCCGCAGCGGGGGAATGCGCACCGGGAACGTGGACAACCGGAAGTACAGGTCCTCCCTGAAGCGCCCATCACGCACCGCGGCTTCCAGCTCCTCGTTGGTTGCCGCAATTACGCGGACATCGACGCGCTTCAGGTGCTCCCCGCCCACACGTTCGATCTCGCGCGTCTGCAGTACCCGCAGCAGTTTGCTTTGGGACGCATACGGAAGCGTCCCGATTTCGTCCAGGAAAAGCGTCCCGCCATCAGCCCGCTCAAACCGGCCGGCACGCGACCGCGTCGCACCGGTATAGGCACCCCGCTCGACGCCGAACAGCTCCGCCTCGACCAGGCTGTCCGGAAGCGCGGCGCAGTTGACCGCCACGAAGGGGCCATCGCAACGGGTGCTGATGCGGTGCAGGGCGCGGGCGAACAGCTCCTTGCCTACGCCGGTCTCTCCCAGGAACAGGACGTCGACACGGGTGGGGGCCACCCGCTCGACCAACTGGAAGGCAACCGTGAACCCCGGCGACGCACCCACCAGATCCGGATCATCGCTGGCGGTGGCCGTCTCGCCACCGGCCGCGAATCGGTTGATGAGTTGATGCGGCCGCGAATAGTCGAGTTCCGACGCCTCGTCCCCCCAATCCGCCACCGTGCGGCCAACCACCCGACACACCGCGTGACCACAGGCCTGGCACTCGACCTCCCGGAACGCAACCGGCACGCCCACCAGCGCGGAAGCATAGGCATTCATGTAACCGACCAGGCTGTGGCAGACCGGCGCCGCGGACAGGCCCAGATTGGACAGATAGAAATCGGCGTCCAACGACTGCGTCCAGCTGATACTGGCGCGAAACCGGCCACGTGCGGCGTCGATGTCCACATCAACATCGCCCGCCTGTGCCACGCCGACGATGCTCAACATCGACAGTGCCTTGGAGAAGCTGTCGGCGCCGACCTGCTCCGTGCCACGGCTGAGCAGCAGCGCGGCTGAATTGGTGCCCGCCGTATAGCCCATGCGCATGAACGCGCGGCGCGCCGCCTCCGGCCCCGCATCTTCCAGCAGCGCGCGCGCCAGCACCTGATAACTCGACGGGTAGAACAGCAGCACCCGCTGGTCCCCCAACCACGCGCCGCCGCCCCCGTCGGGAAGCCACAGCATGTCGTGGATGTCGCACAAACCCCGAGCGACGTCACCCCCATCCGACCGCGCTGGATGCGGTCGCTCGCCAGCGGACACCTTCGTCATCGTTCCCCTCCTCCACCGCGTGGGCGAATGTCTGTAATTTCCGCACGGCGCAGTAAAGAATCTCGGAATTTTCCGACCCCGAGACCCAAGCCACCGAACGAAATAATATTTTCTTTTTATATAACAGTGGCTTGTGAAACCATCCCGGACTGGCACACGCCCTGCAATTACTCCAGAAAAACGACCGGCGCGTGACAACCGTCAGCGCACGGCCAACACAAGAGTGCGCAAACACCGAGTCATCAGCAACGGAGGGGAGCGATGGCGATCACCCACAAGCGGGCCTTTGGCATGGGTTGGGCCTGTGTGCTGGTGCTGGGCACCGGACACACCGCGACGGCAGCCGAGTACGCCCTGCACGGCTACGTTCGCGAATATCTGTCACTCAACCTGGAAGACAAGCCGGAGCCCAACGCTCACGGCGACTCCATCGGTGGCGCCGGACAACTGTCCATGGCACGAACCGTCCTCAAGCTCGACGCGGACGCCCGGTTCGATTCCTTCTACGTGAAGGCCGTCGGTCGCTTCAGCCGGGAAAACCGCACCCCGTACCTCGAAGAGCTTGAAAAAGCCGCGCAATCCGGCGCCTTTCCCGGCGGCTCGATAGTGAAAGACCAATATAACGAGGAGACGCTGCGCGAACTCTATGTCGGGTTCGACATCGGCCCGTCTGCCCACCTGGTCCTGGGCAAACAGCAGGTCGTCTGGGGCGAATCGGATTTTTTTCGCGCCACCGACGTGATCAACGGCTACGACCTGCGGTGGCGCGCCATCGAGCGCGAAAACGAGGAAACCCGCAGTCCGCTCTGGATGGCCAACCTGATGCTGTCCGTGCCCTATACCGAAGGACAGCTGCAACTGATCTTCCGGCCCGGCTGGGATCGCGCCCGCGACGTGATCACGCAACGCGACCTGTTCGGCGGCCGCGATGCCGGCGCCGGCTACAGGGGCGTCAACAGCCTCGGGAGTGCGCCCAACAACTTCGACAACCCGGCCGGTGACACGGACGACGCGAACTACGGTGTTCGCTGGACGCACAGCCTGTTCGACCATGCACTGGATTACTCCCTGCTGTACTACCGCGGACTCAACCGCGAGGCGATCGTCAACTCCGCCGGAATCGAGGCATCCACGATCAGCGTCGCCAACCCGCTGGGCACCGCGGTCACCCCCGTCGGCGGCATGCCGGCGAATGGCATATCCGAAATCATCTATCCCAAGATAGATATCTTCGGCTTGACGTTTACATCGGACATTTCCAGCCAGTCGTTGGTGCTCCGCGGCGAGATCGCCTACGTCCCCAACCAACCGTACAACGTCGGCACGGACTTCAACCTGGCATTGCCAGGCGTCTTCTTTGGCGGACCACCGGGTTCGGCCGTTCCACTCGGCACTGTCCCGGGATTGGGGGGAATCATCGAGAAACCCACGCTGCGGCCGATGATCGGGTTCGACAAAACGGTTCGGTGGACACAGAACCTCCTGAAAACCCAGCGACCAAGCCTATGGACAGTCGAGGTATTCGACCAGTGGATACTCGACTATGACCGGGACGACGACATTGTCGAAGTATTCGGATACGGCGCGGCGGCACGCGAACACCAGCCAATCTTCACGTCCACCCTGACACTGAATTACGACCACGACCACATCAACCCCAGCATTGCCATTCTTTACGACATGAATTTCGGCGACGCCATTCTGATCCCCGCCATCGACATAAAGTTTGGTGATCACTGGCGCTTTTATGCCGAAGCAACCCTCAACCTACCCGCCCACGGGGTAAAGAAGCGACAGTCGGAAGTGGAAAACGACACACACCTGCTGGGCCTGGGCGGCAACAACAGCCAACTGCTGCTGCGCGCCACCTATCAGTTCTGACACAGCCACCTAGCGCGTGGGCACCGACACCAAAAAAACCAAGACGGACCGCCCTGTCAAGGAGAAACGACACATGACTCGCACGTTCACGACACTCTTTCTTGCCATCGGCCTGGGGCTGGGAACATCCGTGGCGGCCGACCTGCCCGCCGGGACCGTCATCAACGCCAGCAACATCGACGACATGTTGCCGCAATCCTTCGACGGGCACGTCATCGGTGACGTAATGCCCCTGTCCATGCAGTTCCTGGTGCGCAACTATGCCCTTCAGATCAAATTAAAGAAAATTCAAAAGCAAGAGATAGACCCCAGCTATTACGAGGCAACGGCAAAGTACTCCGGGCAGGTCAGGATCGACCCTGACACCAAGTTGCTCAGCAATTACGTGGCTGGCACACCCTTTCCAACCATCGACCCCGACGACCCACTGGCCGGCTACATGGCCATGTGGAACAGCTTCTACTACTACGCCGTGTCAGGCCCGTCGCTGGACGGTGACTACGATCAATTGCTGATTGACGGGAAGAAGGGGCTGGACCAACACCAGACCTGGCACTTCACCAACCTGCCGATGGTCGGGCGAACGCTGGAGCCCCATGTGATCGGCGATGGCAAGATCGCGAAAAAGGAAATGGTTTACGTAAAGGCACCCTACGACGCCAAGGGGTTTGCCCTGCTGACACACCGCTACACGGACGGGCGCCTTGACGATACCTGGGGATATATCAAGACAATCCGCCGGGTCCGGCGCTTTTCCTCTGGCACCTGGATGGACCCGGTAGGGGGAAGCGATCTGCTCTACGACGACATCAACGCATTCAATGCCAACCCAGCCTGGTACAAGGACTTCAAGTACCTGGGTCGCAAGTACGTTCTGGGAATGCAACTTGAAGTGCCACAGGCCATACGCGACGCCGACGACAAGGCCGGCGAGTTTCCCTACGTCGACCTGAATAACTGGCCGCACTGGAATCCGATTCAAGAGTGGGGCCCGGTGCCGGTCGACATGGTGGAAGCGATTCCGCCCGACCACCACCCCTACAGCAAGAAGATGTACTACCTGTCAGTCGACTACCCAGGCTTTGGCCGCTACATGGAGGCTTACGACAAGAGCAACAAGCTGTGGAAGGTGGACATGCTGGCCCCCGGCGCGGCCCGGGACGCCCAGGGACGCAGCTGGATAACCCGCTACGCCGTACACATGATCGATGTGCAGCGCGAGCACGCGACCGTTGCGATAGGCTGGGACGTCACGCCTGCAGACATCGATCCGGACGACGTTACGGTCGAGGCACTGACAAGAGCGGCACGTTGAGCACCACGCCCACCCTACGCCGCCGGCACCCGGCGCCAACCGACGCACCGTGGTCAGCCGTCTATGCGGCCCGACCCGCGGGCCATCCACAGGACACACGTGGCAGGACGCGCGCATGAATCAGCCGACCGCCCCCCTCGCGTTCACCCACTGGGGCCTTTTCCATCCGCAGGTGGACACCGGCCGGGTCGTCGGCCTGCGACCGTTTGCCGCCGACCCGCACCCGGTCGAGTTCGGGCAATCACTCATCGACGCCGTGCACAGCCCGCTGCGCATCACCCAGCCGATGGTGCGCGAAGGCTGGCTCGCGCATGGGCCGGGCCCCGGACGGCGCGGCGGCGAGGCGTTCGTGCCGGTGACCTGGGATCGTGCCCTCGACCTGGTGGCCCGCGAGGTGGAACGGGTCCGCAACGCGCATGGCAACACCAGCATCTATGCCGGGTCATACGGCTGGGGCAGCGCGAGCACCGTCAACCACCCGGCACAGCTGCTCCACCGCTACTTGAACCTCCTCGGCGGCTACACGGACAGCGTCGGCAACTACAGCGCCGGCGCCGCGTTCTACATCCTGCCGCACGTGGTCGGTGGCCTGGAGGCCATCGTGATGCCGACCGACTGGCGCGCGCTGGTCGGGCACACCGAACTGCTGGTGACCTTCGGCGGGCTGCCACTCAAGAACGCGCAGGCGGACCTGGGCGGCGCGGCGGTGCATGAAACCCCCTCGTATCTGTCACAGCTCGCCCGTCGCGGTGTCGAGTGCGTGCTGGTCAGCCCGCTGCGTGACGACCTCGGCGACGCGTTCCAGGCGCAGTGGCTGCCCGCGCGGCCGAACACCGATACCGCGATCATGCTGGCCCTGGCCCATACGCTGTACGCGGAAGAGCTCTGGGACCGCGATTTCGTGCAGCGCTACTGCGTCGGCTTTGAACGCTTCGAACCCTACCTCACGGGGCGCGCCGACGGTCAGCCGAAGGACGCCGACTGGGCAGCGGCCATCAGCGGCATTCCCGCGGACGCCCTTCGCACGCTGGCGCGGCGCATGGTGACGCGACGCACGTTGATCAACTGCTCCCTGTCCGTGCAGCGCCAGCACCATGGCGAACTCGCCTACTGGGCGCTGGTCACGCTGGCGGCCATGGTGGGACAGATCGGCTTGCCCGGCGGCGGCTTCGGCTGCGGCTACGGCACCGGCGGCACCGGCGCGCCAAGACGGCATTTCCCGGTGCCGCGGCTGCCGGCCGGGCGCAACCCGACCGGCGCCTTCATCCCGGTCGCGCGTGTCTCGGACATGTTGCTGAACCCGGGCGGCAGCTGCCAGTTCAACGGCCAGGACATTCCCTACCCGGATGTACGGCTCATCTACTGGGCAGGCGGCAATCCGTTCCATCACCACCAGGACCTGGGCAAGCTGCTGCGCGGCTGGCAACGGGTCGATACCGTGGTCGTCCACGACGCCTGGTGGACGCCCGTCGCACGCCACGCGAATATCGTGCTGCCGTGCGCCACGACGCTCGAGCGCGATGATCTGTCCAGCGCGCTGCTGATGAGCGACCGATACATCGTCGCCAACCGCGCGGCCATCGCGCCGGTCGGCGAGGCGCGGGCGGAATTCGACATCTTCGCCGCGCTCGCCGAGCGAAGTGGTATCGGCGAAGCGTTCACCGAAGGTCTGGATGCCCCTGGCTGGCTGCGCCGCGTGTACGAAGAGGCCCGCACCGGCGCCGCGCGCATGCAGGTCGAGTTACCCGATTTCGACAGCTTCTGGGAAACCGGCTATGTGGAAGTGCCGGCCAAACCCGAGCCCCATGTGATGCTGGCGGGCTTTCGAAACGACCCGGATACCCACCGCCTGCGCACGCCGTCGGGACGCATCGAGATCTACTCGGAAACCATCGCCGGCTTCGGCTACGCCGACTGTCCGCCGCATCCCGCCTGGCTCGAACCGGCCGAGTGGCTCGGCAGCCCGCTCTCGGCGCAGTATCCGCTGCACCTGGTCACCAACCAGCCGCGCACGCGCCTTCACAGCCAGCTCGACATGGGCCGCGTGAGCCGGGCGAGCAAGATCGCCAACCGCGAACCGGTGTGGATGCACCCCACAGACGCGGCCGCACGCCACCTGGCCGAAGGCGATGTGGTCCGCGTACAAAGCCCGCGCGGCAGCTGCCTCGCCGGCCTGCACATCACCGACCTGGTACGACCAGGCGTGGTGCAACTGGCCACAGGGGCCTGGTACGACCCGGCCGAGCCGGGCGCGCCCGACAGCCTGTGCAAGCACGGCAACCCGAACGTGCTGACGCTCGACATCGGCAGCTCCGAGTTGGCGCAGGCGCCCAGCTCGCAGACCACGCTGGTCGAGGTGACGCGCTGCGACGACCCGCCGCCGGTGACCGCGTTTGAGCTGCCGCCGATCAGGCCACCGGCGGACTGACCGGCACCGGCCGCCACAGCACCAGCGCGCACAGCGCCGCCACGGTCGCCACCGAGGCCCAGGCGCTCACATAGCCGAGGCCGTCGGCCAGCGCACCGAACGCCACCGGCCCCAGCACGAAGCCAACCCAGGCGACGTTGATCAGCAACCCGACCGCGGTGCCGGCCAGGGCGATGCCGACCGACTCGGCAATCACCACCATCAACAGGCCCTGCCAGCCCATGGCGCAAAAGCCGTAGAGCAGCCCGATCATCCCCACCCACCACGGCCCGGCGGCGGCCGGCAGCAGCGCCAGCGCGGCGGCCGCCAGCGCCGTCAGCGCCATCACCAGCGCCAGACAGCGGCCACGGCTGCGGGCGAAGAAACGGTCGGCGATCACGCCCCAGGCGACTCGGCCCACCGCCGCGGCCAGCAGGACGCCACCGAGCAGGCTGCCGGCCAGCGCCGCCGGCACCTGCTGACGTTCGGTCAGGAACAGCACGAAGAACGTGGTCATGGCGATCTGCGCGTAGGCGATGAACGGTGCCAGCAGCAGCAGGCGCACGAAGGGGCGGTTGCGCAGGAACTGGCCGGCCACGGCGCGCAGCCCCGGCCGCACCCTGCCCGGCGCGGCATCGGCGCCGAGCGGCGCTTCCCGGTACAGCCCGCCGCTGGCCAGGGCGGCGATCGCCACCACGGCCGCCACCAGCAGCACCGCCGTGCGCCAGCCAAGCCACTGCGCCAGCCCCGGCAGTGCCACGGCGGCCAAGGCCGCACCCAGCATGTTGCCGGTCTGGCGCAGGCCCATGGCGGTGGCCCGCCGCCGCGGCGGGAACCAGTGCAGCACACCGCGCGCACCGACCTGGTTGATGGCGCCGTTGCCCAGGCCACACAGTCCGGCCAGCACCGTCACTGCGGCCAGCGTGCCGGCGCGGCTGAGCAGCGCCAGCGGCACCGCCATGGCCAGCAGGCAGGCCAGCAGCAGCCAGCGCCCGTCGATGCGATCGGCCAGCACGCCGGCCGGCAGCGCCATCAGCGCACCCACCACGTAGAAGGCCGACTGCACCGCACCGAACTGCGCCTTGCTGACATCCAGTTCCGCCACCATGAACGGCGCCAGCGGCCCCCACAGATAGGCGCCGGACGACATGGCGACCTGGCCGGCGATCAACAGCGCCAGCATGGTCCAGGCGTTGCGCCAGGCCACGGTCAGGGGGCGGGCCAGGGCAGACGGGCGGGATCGGCACGCAGGCCGTCACGCAGGCTGGCCTTGGCGATCTTGCCAGTGGCGCCCTTGGGCAGTTCGTCCAGAAACAGCACCGCCTTGGGCTGCTCGAAGCGGCCCAGGCGCGGCTTGCAGAACGCCTGCAGTTCCTCGGCGCTGGCGTGCTGGCCGGGCTTCAGGCTGACGATGGCCACCACCGCCTCGCCCCAGTCCGGATGCGGCGCGCCGACCACCGCCACCTCGCGCACCGCCGGGTGCTCGGCCAGCACTGCCTCCACCGTCACCGGATACACGTTGTAGCCGCCGGTGATGATCAGGAACTTCTTGCGGTCGGTGAGGTACAGGTAGCCGTCCGCATCCAGGCGGCCCAGATCGTGCGTGCGCAGCCAGTCACCGCTGAACAGCTCGGCATTCTCGTCCGGACGGTTCAGGTAGCCCGGGGTATTGACCGTGCCCTGCACCCAGATCTCGCCCACCTCGTCCGGGCCGAGGGCCTCGCCCTGCTCGCTGCGGATCGACAGGTCCACGTGCAGGGCCGGACGGCCACAGGAGGTCAGCAGCTCCGGGCGGCCGTCGAGTGCCCGCAGGTGGTCCTCGTGCTGCAGAAAGCTCAGCCAGCCGGCAGTGGCCTCGGTGAGCCCGTACAGCTGGATCAGCTCGCAGCCGAGCTGGCTCATGGCGGTGCGGATCAGCTGCGGGGTGGCCGGCGAGGAGCCGTAGCTGACCATGCGCAGCGCCGACAGGTCATGGTGGCCGGCGGCGTGCTGCTCGAGCACCCGCTGCAGCATGGTGGGCACGAAGATGCCGGTGGTGGCGCGGTGCTCGGCCAGCAGCTCCAGCGCCCGTGCGGCCTCGAAATCGCCGTCCGGCAGCAGCACCGTCATGCCGTTGACCAGCCCCAGCGAACCACACAGCAACGGCACACCGGCCATCGGAAACGGCGCGAAGTAGATGTCCGACTGGCGCAGGCCCAGCATCAGGCTCGAATACACCAGCGCGTCACGCACGCCGCGCTGCGTCCACAGCGCCCCCTTCGGCAGCCCGGTGGTACCGGTGGTGTAGCTGATGGCGACCAGGTCATCCTCGCCCAGCGCGGGCAGGGTGGCCGGCCGATCGGCGGCGGCCAGCAGCGTCTCGTAATCCAGCGGCAGGTCGTGACCGGCACCGAAGCCGATCAGGATCAGCCCGGCCCGGCGCAGGGCGTCCAGCTCGCCCGCCAGCAACGGCACGCAGGAGGCCTCCACCAGCAACACCCGGGCCGACGAGTCGTGCAGCAGGTGCAGCATCTCGCGCGGCGCGTAACGCCAGTTGATGCCCACGCGCAGGGCACCCAGTTTCAGGCACGCGAACCAGTGCTCGATCACCTCCACCCGGTCGTGCGCCAGTACGGCGCACACCTCGCCCTTGCCGACGCCGAGCCCCTGCAGGGCCGCCGCCAGACGGTCGGCGCGGCGGTCCATGTCGCCCCAGCTGCGACGGCGCCCGCCGTCGATGAAGGCCGGCTGGTCGGCCAGGGCGGCGCCGGCCCGGCGCAACAGATCACGCGGCAGGATCATGCCTGTCTCCTCCTACTGTTTATTTGCGAACGATAGCCCGCATCCGGCTGTCTACAATGGCCGGATCGGGCGAAGCGAGGAGGGTAACGCAATGAAACGGCTGACCGGATGGCTGCTCGCCGCGCTGCTCGGCGGCACCGCGGCCGCGGACGACACCTTCGAGCAACGCTGCGCACGCTGGCTGCCGCAGCCGCTGGCACCCACCGCGGACACCGGCGTGGTGATCGTCGACGCCGCACTGCGCGCCTACGTACCGGCGGAGTTCGACATCGAGTACGGCCGCGCCACGCTGACCGGCATCGGCACGGGCCTTGGCACGCACACCAGCGACTACCAGTGCATGCGCTTCGTGGTGATTCCGGGACTGACGCCCGGACGCTACCGGCTGAGCGCGCTGGAAGGGCAGATCAGCAGCCTCACCCTGTCGCAACGCTTCCTGTTCCCGATGCCCGGCGACGGCTACCAGGTGGTCAACCCGCACGACTGGCGCGAGGGGCCGCAGCGCTACCGCGTGCAGCCGCCGCGCACGCCGGCACTGGAAGTGGAGGTCAAGGCCGGTGCGGTGAGTTACCTCGGCCTGCTGGAGGTGGTGCGCAGCCGCGGTTCGATATATGCCGTCACCGTGCAGCGCCGGGACGACCCAACACGCGCGCAGGCGGCCGTTGACCGCCTGTACCGGCTGGCCGGCCTGGCGCCGGCTACAGGTGCCAGTCCGCCGGCAGCTGCTCCACCGGCAGCGGCGGCACCGTGAGTTCCCGTGCCTCGCCACCGAGCGGCGTGAAGCGCACCGTCACGGCCGGCGCCTCGCGGCCCTGGCTGTAGCGGGCCAGAATGCGCGCCGCCAGCTCGACGTCGTCATCACCCAGGGTGCCGTCCACCAGCACCAGCGGCCCGCCGTGACTGACCGGTTCCAGGTGCGCGAACTCGCGCCGGTAGCCGGTCAGGAAGTTGTTCTCGCCGTCCTCGCGGGCGACGATCAGCTTGAAGTGCGGACGCGGGCGCAGGTGACGCCCCACCTTCAGCAGCATGATGTCGTCCAGCTCGTACTGCTTGCTGCCGCGCGACTGCCACAGGTCGGCCAGCTTGTGGCTGTAGTTGGGGTCGGTCAGGAAACAGCAACCGCCGGCCGGCTGCGCCCAGTCGCTGAAACCGAACTGCGCCGCCAGTGCCTGCTGCGGCTTGCGGCTGCGGCCGTTGAAGTCGTACAGCCGCTCGCGGTCCACCCAGCCCTCGCGCTCGGGCAGTGTCTCGGGCAACAGCTTGGCGCACAGCGGCCGCAGCAGGCGATCGAAGGCCCCCGATTCGCGGGCCACGATGGGCATGGTCTGCTTGCGCTGGGACATGGGCCGCTGGCCGATGACCTCGCCGGTGATGATGAAATCGAACCCGTTCTCCTCCATCCAGGTGCGCGCCTGACCGACCATGAACCCCTTGCAGTCCAGGCACGGGTTAAGGTTCTGCCCATAGCCATGCTTGGGGTTGATGACCACCTCCTTGTACGGCTCGATGACATCCACGATGTGCAGGCGGATACCCAGCTGCTCGGCCACCCACAGGGCGTTGTTGCGCTTGGGCTTGGCGCGGTCCTGGCGCCGGATGGCGTGCGTGTGCCCCTCGACGCAGAAACCGGTGAAAAAGTTGATGCCCTCGACATGGATGCCCTGCTCGAGCATCACCTTCGCGGCAAGCATGGAATCGAGACCACCGGAAATGAGGGCAACGGCTTTGCGGGCAGACGTCATGACAGGCAACAAGCGCAGCGGGGGAACCGGATATGGTAACGCCGCCGCAGGCGACCGGCGGAAACACCATGACTAAGCCCCGACTGGCCCTGGCCGCAGCGGCGCTGCTGGCCATCGTCGGCGGCGCGCTACTGTGGCAGCGCGAACCGCCGCCGGCGCTGCCGGACGGCTACCGCACGGTGGCCGTGCAACGCCGCGATCTCACCGAAACCGTCACCGCCCAGGGCAAGCTCGAACCGAAGTCCTACGTCGACGTCGGTGCCCAGGTGTCCGGCCAGCTCAGCCGGCTGCACGTGGCCATCGGCGACGTAGTCGAGAAAGGCCAGCTGATCGCCGAAATCGACCCGCGCCTATACGCCGCCCGGGTGGCCAGCGACCAGGCGCGCATCGCCGCGCTGACCGCCCAGCTGGCGCAGCAGCGGGCCCAGCGCGACAACCTGCGCCTGGTTTACCGGCGCAACCGCGAGCTGCTGGCCGAGCGCGCGGTGAGTCAGGAACAGTTCGAGCAAAGCCACGCCGACCTGCGCGTGGCGGAGGCGGCGGTCGACGCCATCGCGGCGCAGATCGAGGAAGCCCGCTCCACCCTCGAGGGCGACCGCACCAACCTCGGCTACACCAAGATCTACGCACCGATGACCGGCACCGTGGTCACCCAGACCTCGCGCGAGGGCCAGACCCTGAACGCCAACCAGCTGGCGCCGGTGATCGTGCAGATCGCCGACCTGGACACCATGACCGTGCGCGCCCAGGTGGCGGAAGCCGACGTCATGCGCATCGGCGTCGGCACCGGCGCCGAGTTCACCACCCTGGGCGCGCTCGACCGGCGCTGGCAGGGCACCGTGCGCCAGGTGCTGCCGTCGCCGGAAGTCATCAACGAGGTGGTGCTCTACAACGTGCTGGTGGACGTCGACAACCGCGACCGCCAGCTGATGAACGGCATGAGCACGCAGGTGTTCTTCATCCTCGGCGCGGCCGACCAGGCGCTGTCCATCCCTACCGCGGCGCTCGGCGCACGCCAGCCGCAGCAGGACCAGGACGGCACCCAGGCCTACGAGGTTCAGGTGCGCGACGGCGACCGGCTGGCCGCGCGCGTGGTGCAGATCGGCCTCCTGTCGCGCGAGTGGGCGCAGGTACGCGACGGCCTCGCCGAGGGCGAGCAGGTGGCCGTGCCGCAGGCCGGTGCGGCGCCGGCCCGGCCGCGACGCAGCTTCTTCTGATGCCGCTGCTGGAACTGACCGACATCGCCCGCCACTACGGCGCCGGCAGCGGGCGCGTGGTGGCGCTCGACGGCGTGTCGCTGACCATCGAGGCCGGCGAGTTCGTGGCCATCATGGGGCCGTCCGGCTCCGGCAAGAGCACGCTGATGCACATCATCGGCTGCCTGGACCGGCCCGACGGCGGCAGCTACCGGGTGCACGGGCGGGACGTCGCCAGCCTGGATGCCGACGGCCTGGCGGCGCTGCGCCGGCAGACCTTCGGCTTCGTGTTCCAGCGCTACAACCTGCTGCCGGGCGCCAGCGCCCAGGCCAACGTGGAAATGCCGGCCATCTACGCCGGCCTGCCGCGGGCCCGGCGCAGCGCCCGGGCCCGTCAGCTACTGGAGGAACTGGGCCTGGGCGAGCGCGCCGGTCACCGGCCGAACGCGCTGTCCGGCGGCCAGCAGCAGCGCGTGGCCGTGGCCCGGGCGCTGGTCAACGACCCGCCGGTGATCCTGGCCGACGAACCGACCGGCGCCCTCGACAGCCGCAGCAGTGCCGAGCTGATGGCCCTGCTCGAGCGCCTGCACCAGGCCGGGCGCACGGTCATCGTGATCACCCACGACGCCGCCGTGGCGGCGCATGCCCAGCGCGTGGTGCAGATCGCCGACGGCCGCGTCGTGGCCGACCAGCCGGCGGCCGATGCCCGCCCCACCCCCGTGCTGCCACCGGCCGACACCGATGGCGCCGCCGTGGTGCCGGAGCTGGGCGAGGCCGCGCGCATGGCGCTGCGCTCGCTGCGCGCCAACGCCCTGCGCACGCTGCTGACGCTGCTCGGCATCGTCATCGGCGTGGCGTCGGTGGTGGCCATGCTGGCGGTCGGCGAGGGCGGCAAGCAGCGCGTGCTGGGACAGATCACCGCCATGGGCACCAACCTCATCATGGTGCGCCCGGGCGCGCCCGGCATCCGCGGCGGCGGCGACGTGGTGACCCTGGTGCCGGACGACGCCGCCGCCGTGGCCGGCCTGCCCAATGTCGAGTACGTGCTGCCCGAGCGCAGCGCCCGCCTGACGGTGCGCGCCGGCAACGTCGACTACCAGACCACCGTGCAGGGCAGCGACGTCACCCTGCCGGCGGTACGCGACTGGCCGGTGGCCCACGGCAGTTTCTTCAACGCCCGCGACCTGCGCAGCTACGCGCCGGTGGCGGTGCTCGGACAGACCGTGGCGCGCACGCTGTTTCCCGGCGGCGGCGATCCGCTTGGCCAGTACATCCTGGTGCGCAACGTACCGTTTCAGGTGATCGGCGTGCTGGCCGAGAAAGGCGCCTCCACCTGGGGCGGCGACCAGGACGACGTGGTGCTGGTGCCCATCACCACCGGCTTCGTGCGCCTGTTCGGCCGCCCGTACCTGAACACGCTGACGGTCAAGGTGGCCGACCTGGCGGTCATGGACACGACGCAGGACGCCATCCGCCGGCTGCTGCTCGAACGCCACCGCACCGAGGATTTCAGCGTGCGCAACCTGGCCTCCATCCTCGATGCCGCCGACGCCGCCTACGACACCCTGACCCTGATGCTCGGCACCGTGGCCGCCATCTCGCTGCTGGTCGGCGGCATCGGCGTGATGAACATCATGCTGGTCAGCGTTACCGAGCGCACGCGCGAAATCGGCATCCGCATGGCCACCGGCGCGCGCATGCGCGACATCCTGCTGCAGTTCAACACCGAGGCCGCGGTGGTGTGCACGGTCGGCGGACTGATCGGGCTCGGGCTCGGCTTCGGCACCGGCCTGGCGCTGCGCGCCGCCGGCCTGCAGGTGATCTTCGCCGCCACGCCGGCGCTGCTGGCCTTCCTGTCGGCGGTCGGCACCGGCCTGCTGTTCGGCTACCTGCCGGCGCGCAAGGCGGCGCGCCTGGACCCGGTCACCGCCCTGGCGGCGGAGTGACGGCGCCCTGCCCCGGAGGCCCGTGACCGCTTCGGGCGCTCAGGACGGCCAGCCGGCCAGCAGGCCCTGCAGCGCCGCACACAGCGCCCGCGGCGAGTCCAGCGGCAGGTGGTGGTGGCCGTCGGCAATGGCGAACATCGGCCAGCCGCGCCGCTGTGCCAGCGCCTGCATGTAACGGCGCACCGGCGGCGCAAACACGCTGCTGCGCTCGCCGTAGATGACGGCCAGCGGCGTTTGCAGCGCCTCCAGCTCCCGCCACGACTCGTGCACGTCGAAGTGCCTGAACAGCGCGTCGTCGAACTTCCAGCTCCAGCCGCCGCGCATCGGCGCCACCGAGTGATGCGCCACGTACTGCAACAGGAACGGCTGCGGGCACGGCTGCTCCGGCAGCAGGAAGTACCGCCCGACGGCCGTTTCGTAATCCGGACAGATGGTCTTGGGCCGGTACGGCGCCTTGGTCGGGTCGAACGGGGACGGCTCTTCCGGCGGGTACACCGGCGAGTCCAGCATCACCACCCCGCGCACACGCCCGGCGTGCCGCAGGCCGGCGGTCAGCGCCACCGAACCGCCCAGGCTGTGGCCGACCAGCACCGTGTCCGGCCCCAGGCCGGCGTGCGCCATCACGGCCATCACGTCGTCGCTGAACAGGGCCGTCGAGTAGCGCGCGCGGTGACCGCTGTCGCCCATGCCGGACAGGTGAGGCGCCACCACGTGGTAGCGGTCGGCCAGCCGCGGGGCGATGAAATCCCACCAGTTCGCGTGCGCCATGGCGCCGTGGATCAGCACCAGCCCCGGCCGGCCCGGCTCGCCCCAGCTGCGGTAGCTCAGGCGGGCGCCGTCGCGTTCGACCTGCGCCTGGGTGACCGGCACGCGCAGCGCCTCGGCCACCCAGGCCGGCGCAGCGGCGGCGTCCGGCGGGCGGACAGTTGTGTTCATGCAGACCTCCTCAGGCAGCCGTGCGGCGGACACGGCGTGGTTGTTCTCGTATCCGCGCATTATCGCCGCCAGCCATACCGGCAGGCCGTTGATACGGATTTTTCAACGGCCTGCTAGCGCGTGCGGCGGATGGCCCTGGCCCCGTCCGGCGATGGCAGCAGGTCGGCCAGCGTGTGCTGGTCCAGCTGCGCCAGGAAGGCCCGCGTGGCGTCACCCAGCACGCCCGCCAGGCCGCAGTCCGGCTGCAGGCGGCACCGGCTGCGCGGGGCATCGAAGCACTCCACCAGGTCGAAGCCCGGTTCGGTGGCACGCACCACCTGGCCGATGTTGATGTCCTGCGGCGCGCGTGCCAGGCGCAGGCCGCCCTGCTTGCCGCGCTGGGTGGTCACGTAGCCGTGGCGGCCGAGCCAGTGCGCCACCTTGACCAGGTGATGGCGCGATAGGCCGTGCCAGTCGCTCAGCTCGGCCACGGTCACGCGCCGCTGCGGCTCGCGCGCCAGATGCAGCAGCACGCGAAAGCAGTAATCGGTGAAGAGTGTCAGCTGCATGGGCGGGACTCGAACGGCGCGGCAGCCATTATCCGGTGATCCGCCCGACCCACCGGGGGCATTTCCTGACGCCCATCAAGGCCGGCCCTATTGATGTATCCACAATGCAACTTAAAAGCGCCGTGCCGCGCGTCCCGTCACCCGCCCTCAGGAGAGCCCCATGTTTTGTTACCAGTGCGAACAGACCGCCCGCAGCCGCCGTGGCGACGGCTGCGCCCACACCGTGGGCACCTGCGGCAAGGATGCCGTCACCGCCGACCTGCAGGATCTGCTGATCTACCTGCTCAAGGGCGTGTCCATGTACGCGCACCGGGCGGCGGAACTGGGCGCGCGCGACCGCGGCGTCGACGTGTTCGTGATCGAGAGCCTGTTCACCACGCTGACCAACGTCAACTTCGACCCGGCCCGCTTCGAGGCGCTGATTGCCCGCGCCACCCAGATGCGCGACCGCGCCCGGACCTGCTACGAGGCCGCCTGCGCCGACGCCGGCCGCACGCCGCAAGCGCTGTCCGGCCCGGCCGCCTGCGATCCCGGCCACGCCCTCGACCAGCTGCTGGCCAGGGCTGGCGACGGCGCCATCACGGTCGGCCTCGATCGTGACGGCGCCGACGTGGTGGGCCTGCGCGCGCTGGTGCTGTATGGCATCAAGGGCGCGGCGGCCTATTTCGAGCACGCGCACGTGCTCGAACAGGACGACCCGGCCATCTACGCCGAGTTTCACCGGCTGCTGAACTTCCTGGCCGGGAACCCGTCCGGCGTGGACGACCTGCTCGGCCGCGCGCTGGAGGTCGGCGCCCTCAACTACCGCGTGATGCAGCGCCTGGATGCCGCCGCCACCGAGCGCTACGGCCACCCGCAGCCGACGGTGGTGCGCACCACCCCGCGGGCCGGCAGGGCCATCCTGGTCAGCGGCCACGACCTGCGGCATCTGGAACAGATCCTGGAGCAGACCGCGGGCCTGGGCATCGACGTCTACACCCACGGTGAGCTGCTGCCGGCGCACGGCTACCCGAACCTCAGGCGCTTCGCGCACCTGGCCGGCAACTACGGCACCGCCTGGCAGAACCAGCACACCGAGTTCGCCGACTTCCCCGGCGCCATCGTCATGACCTCGAACTGCCTGATCGAGCCGCAGCCCGCCTACCGCGCGCGCATCTTCACCAGCGGGCCGGTCGGCTGGGCGGACATTCCGCACATCGGGGACGGCGACTACCGGCCGGTCATCGACGCCGCGCTGGCCGCGCCGGGCTTTGCCACCGACGCCGAGCCGCGCCACGTCACCGTCGGCTTTGCCCGCCACAGCGTGCTCGACGCCGCGCCGCAGGTGGTCGAAGCGGTCCAGTCCGGCGCGCTGAAGCATTTCTTCCTGATCGGCGGCTGCGACGGCGCCAGGCCGGGCCGCAACTACTACACCGAGCTGGCCGAGCAGGTACCGCAGGACTGCGCCATCCTGACGCTCGGCTGCGCCAAGTACCGCTTCAACGACCAGGACTTCGGCGACATCGGCGGCCTGCCGCGGCTGCTGGACGTCGGCCAGTGCAACGACAGCTACTCGGCCATCCAGATCGCGCTGGCGCTGGCGGACGCCTTCGACTGCGGCGTCAACGACCTGCCGCTGTCGCTGGTGCTGTCGTGGCTGGAGCAGAAGGCGGTCGCCGTGCTGCTGACGCTGCTGCACCTTGGCGTGCGCAACATCCGCCTGGGACCGAGCCTGCCGGCGTTCCTGACGCCGCCGGTGCTGCAGGTGCTGGTCGACACGTTCGGTCTCACGCCCATCGGCGAGCCGACCGCCGACCTCGACGCCATGCTCAGCGCCGCCTGAGCGCCACGGGCCCGGCGGCCGCGGCGCCGCCGGGCTGCACCTACGGCGCGGCCGGCTCGGTCAGCGTGAGCAGGATGTCGGCGTACCAGGCGCAGTTCAGGCCGAGCGATTCGTCCAGCTGCAGGTCACGGCTGCCGATGTCCATGCGCGCGGAGTGCACGCCCAGCAGCGCCCACGGCAGCGGGCTGCCGTCGTCCGGGCGGCGCATCACCACCGGCGCGCCGCTGATGCCGCGGTGCGTACGGCCGTCGGTCAGGAAATATCCCTGCCCCTGGAAACGCAGCCCGAAGGCCGAGGCAATGCCCGCACGCCGCGCCACCGGCAGGTGGTGCAGGGTGTCGTGGAAACCGAGCGGAAAGCCCACCACCAGCACCGAGGTACCGACCTCGATGTCGGCCAGCGAATCCTGCAGGTGATCCGGCGTGAAGGCACACAGCGGTGCGTCCGCGCCGAGCGCCTGGCGGTCCAGTTCGATGGCCGCCACGTCCACCTCGCCGCCGCCGTCGGTGCCCTGCCGCCACAGGGGCGCGCCGTCGTTGTAGAGCGGCACCGACAGCACCGTCGACTGCGCCAGGTTCTGCGGGTTGTTGTGGTACTCGATCCGCAGGTGGCTGGGCACGTGCCCGCTGGGCGCGTCGATTACCACGTGCCGGCTGGTGGCCAGAAACACCCGCCCGTCGCGCTCGAAGAAAAACCCGCTGGCACCGGACAGCGAGCGCTCGCCGTCGAAGGTGGACACCTGCACCGTGGTCAGCAGCAGTGGCTCGATCATGCCCGGGAACCTCGAAGTGGGGGGTGGCTCAGGCATCCTGGCCGGCCTGGGCCGACCAGCGCCAGTCGCGCACCGCCGGCATGTCCTCGCCGTGCACGACGATGTACTCCTTGTGCTCGATCAGCCGGTCGCGCATGGCCTGCTTCAGGTACGCCGCCCGGTAGCCGAGCTTCGGCACCCGGTCGACCACGTCCATCACCAGGTGGAAGCGGTCGATGTCGTTGAGCACCGCCATGTCGAACGGCGTGGTGGTGGTGCCTTCCTCCTTGTAGCCGCGCACGTGCAGGTTCGGGTGATTGGTGCGCCGGTAGCACAGGCGGTGGATCAGCCACGGGTAGCCGTGGAAGGCGAACACCACCGGCCTGTCGGTGGTGAACAGGCCGTCGAAGTCGCGGTCGCTGAGGCCACTGGGATGCTCGCCGTGCGGCTGCAGCGTCATCAGGTCCACCACGTTGACCACCCGCACGCGCAGCTCGGGCACCTCGCGGCGCAGGATTTCCACCGCCGCCAGGGTCTCGATGGTCGGCACGTCGCCGGCACAGGCCAGCACCACGTCCGGACCGCTGCCGTCGTCGTTGCTGGCCCACTCCCAGATGCCGATGCCGGCGCTGCAGTGCTTGATGGCAGCGTCCATGTCCAGCCACTGCGGCGAGGGCTGCTTGCCGGCGACGATCACGTTCACCCGGTCGCGCGAGCGCAGGCACGCGTCGGTCACGTACAGCAGGCTGTTGGCGTCCGGCGGCAGGTACACGCGCACGATGTCGGCCTTCTTGTTGACCACATGGTCGATGAAGCCCGGGTCCTGGTGCGAGAACCCGTTGTGGTCCTGCCGCCACACGTGCGAGGTGAGCAGGATGTTCAGCGAGGCGATCGGCCGGCGCCAGTCCAGCCGGCGGGCCACCTTCAGCCACTTGGCGTGCTGGTTGAACATCGAATCGACGATGTGGATGAACGCCTCGTAGCAGGAAAACAGCCCGTGCCGGCCGGTGAGCAGGTAGCCCTCCAGCCAGCCCTGGCAGGTGTGCTCGGACAGGATCTCCATCACCCGTCCGTCCGGCGTCAGGTGATCGTCGTAGTCGAACCGCGGCGCCTGCCAGGCGCGGCCGGTCACCTCGAACAGCGCGCCCAGGCGGTTGGACTGCGTCTCGTCCGGTCCCATGACGCGAAAATTGCGCGCCGCCAGGTTCAGGCGCATCACCTCGCGCAGGTAATCGCCCATGCGCCGCGTGGCCTCGCCGGTGTCGGCCCCCGGTCGCTGCACCGCCACGGCGAAGTCGCGAAAGTCCGGCAGGCGCAGCTTGCGCAGCAGAAGGCCGCCGTTGGCCTGCGGGATCATGCCCATGCGCCGCGCGCCGGCCGGCGCCAGGGTGCGCACCGCCTCGCACGGGCGGCCGTCGGCGTCGAACAGGTCTTCCGGCCGGTAGCTGCGCAGCCACGCCTCCAGGCTGTGCACGTGCCCGGGATGGGCATCGAAGTCGGCAAACGGCACCTGGTGGGCGCGCCAGTAGTCCTCCACCCGCAGACCGTCGATGGTGGCCGGGCAGGTCCAGCCCTTGGGCGTGCGCAGCACGATCGCCGGCCAGCGCGGCAGCTCGCGCACACCGTCCACCCGGGCGCGCTGCTGGATGGCCCTGATGCGTCCGATGGCGTAGTCCAGCGTCTGCGCCATCTGCCGGTGCATGGCCTCGGGCTCGTGCCCTTCCACGAACAGCGGCTCGTAACCGTAGCCGCGCAGCAGCGCCGCCAGGTCGGCGGTGTCGATGCGCGCCAGCACGGTCGGGTTGGCGATCTTGTAGCCGTTCAGGTGCAGTATGGGCAGCACCGCGCCGTCGCCGACCGGGTCCAGGAACTTGTTCGAGTGCCAGGCGGCGGCCAGCGGGCCGGTCTCGGCCTCGCCGTCGCCGATCACGCAGGCGACGATCAGCTCCGGGTTGTCGAAGGCGGCACCGAACGCGTGGGCCAGCGAGTAGCCCAGCTCGCCGCCCTCGTGGATGGAGCCGGGCGTTTCCGGCGCGCAGTGGCTGGGCACGCCGCCCGGAAACGAGAACTGCTTGAACAGCCGCCGCATGCCGGCGCGGTCCTGCGACACGTCCGGGTAGATCTCGCTGTAGCTGCCCTCCAGCCACGTGCACGCCACCAGCGCCGGGCCGCCGTGACCGGGCCCGGTGATGTACAGCATCTGCAGGTCCTTGTCCTGAATCTGGTGGTTCAGGTGGGCGTAGATGAAGTTCAGGCCGGGTGTGGTGCCCCAGTGGCCGAGCAGGCGCCGCTTGATGTGCGCACGCTCCAGCGGCGCCTCCAGCAGCGGGTTGTCGAGCAGGTAGATCTGCCCCACCGACAGGTAGTTGGCGGCGCGCCACCAGGCGTCGAGCGCGTCCAGGCGTTGGCTGGACAGGGTGGTGGGCGTTGCGCCCGCCAGGGTGATGTCGTTCATGACCGCTCACTCCGCTGTGCTGCACTCGGAGCACCCGACAGTGCACCGCCACCCACCATAACGCCGGGCGGCAACGGGTCGTATGACAGAAATCACTCGCCGCGGCCTCGCCGGGCAAGGGTGAGCGGTCGGCAAAAATGCGGAAGGCGGAAACGAAAAAAGGGCCCGAAGGCCCTTGTTCCGTCGTGTCCTGGCGGACACTGAATCTGGTAGGCGCGATTGGACTCGAACCAACGACCCCCACCATGTCAAGGTGGTGCTCTAACCAACTGAGCTACGCGCCTAAAAAGGGCGCGAACCATAGCACAGCGCCGGCCACGCCGGCAATGCGTCCGCCGCGCCACGGTCCGGCGTACGGTGCGCACGTCCAACGAGGGGAGATGCCATGACCGACACCCAGTTCCTGCTGCCCGAATCGTCCATCCCGGACCACTGGTACAACGTGGTGGCCGACCTGCCGCGACCGCCCGAGCCGCCGCGCGCGCCGGACGGCAGCGCCTTGACGCCGCAGGCGCTCGAAGCCCTGTTTCCGCCGGCGCTGATCGCGCAGGAGATGAGCACCCAGCGCTGGGTGCCGATACCGGACGCGGTGCGCGACATCTACCGCCTGTGGCGGCCGGCACCGCTGTACCGCGCGCACCGCCTGGAACGGGCGCTGGATACGCCGGCACGGCTCTACTACAAGTACGAGGGCGTCAGCCCGGCCGGCTCGCACAAGCCCAACACCGCCGTGCCACAGGCCTGGTACAACGCCCAGGCCGGCGTGCGGCGCCTGACCACCGAAACCGGTGCCGGGCAGTGGGGCTCCTCGCTGGCCATGGCGGGCCAGATGCTGGGCGTCGACGTGCGCGTGTACATGGTGCGCGTCAGCTACGACCAGAAGCCGCACCGCCGCTCGATGATGCAGACCTGGGGCGCGGAGGTCATCGCCAGTCCCAGCCCGCACACCGCCGCCGGCCGGGCGGTGCTGGAATCGCAGCCGGAGTCGCCGGGCGCGCTCGGCATCGCCATCAGCGAGGCGGTGGAGGAAGCCGCCGCCCGCGCCGACACCAACTACGCCCTCGGCTCGGTGCTGAACCACGTCATGCTGCACCAGACGGTGATCGGCCTGGAGGCCAGGGAACAGATGGCCCTGGCCGGCGACTATCCGGACGTCGTCATCGCCCCCTGCGGCGGCGGCTCCAACTTTGCCGGGCTGGCGTTTCCCTTCGTTGCCGACAAGGCGGCCGGCCGCGCCGTGCGCCTGCTGGCGGTGGAGCCGGCCTCCTGCCCCACGCTGACCCGCGGCGCCTACGCCCACGACTACGGCGACACCGCCGGACTGACGCCCATCATGCGCATGTACACCCTGGGCCACGACTTCGTGCCGCCGGGCATCCACGCCGGCGGCCTGCGCTACCACGGCAGCGCGCCGCTGGTGGCGCAGCTGGTGCACGAGGGCATCGTCGAGGCACGCGCCGTGCCGCAGCTGGCCACCTTCGAGGCCGGTGTGCTGTTTGCCCGCAGCGAGGGCATCATCCCGGCGCCGGAATCGAACCACGCCGTCCGCGCCGCCATCGACGAGGCCCTGGAAGCCAGGCACAGCGGCCAGCCGCGGGTGATCCTGTTCAACCTGTCCGGCCACGGCCACTTCGACATGGCCTCGTACGACCGCTACTTCGCCGGCGAGCTGCGCGACTACGACTACCCCGAAGCCGCCATCGCCGACGCCCTGCAGCGGCTGCCGACAGTGCGCTGACCGGCAAGAAAACACCGCCGGGCGGGCACACAGCCGTGCCCGCCC
>NZ_JBFJTF010000017.1:0-25949 GCF_041625615.1 Immundisolibacter sp.
AGCGCGGGCGGCGCGGCGGACGCGGCGCCCGCTCCTGCGCTTCGTTGATGCGCAGCGAGCGGCCACCCAACTGGCTGCCGTTCAGGTGCTGGATGGCAACTGCCGCGGCAGAGGGCTCCATCTCGACGAACCCGAAACCACGCGGCCGGCCGGTTTCGCGGTCATTGATGAGTTTCACCGACTGCACTTCACCATGCTGTTCGAACAGCGAGCGCAGTTCGTCTTCCGAAACGGAGAAAGGCAGATTGCCAACGTAAATCGAAGTCATAAAAGAAAATCGCTCGGAAAGGAGCGGGACGATCATCCTGTGTTTTGCCGTCCTGCTCCAGGGTCATCAAAAACCGCTGTCCGTTGGTGCTCCCGCAGGGTCGGGACGTAAGAACCAGCCTCGGGTCAGCGCATGTCGTGACTGAACCCATCGCGCATCAAGGACGTTTTACAAAACGCCGTTATCACGCGTTAAATCCAGTCCCGGCGAAGCGTACGACAAATCAAATGCACTGTGCGCGCGGGCACGTGTAATTTTTCCGGTTATCGTTCAGGTACGCACATACATGTCTTCCCGCGAAGGAGAGAGTTGATGAACGCACCCACCCCTGCCGATTCCGTCCTGCGATGGCCTGCGCCGGACGAAACGCGCGCGCCGTACCGCGTCTACGCCGATTCGGCACTGTACGAGCACGAGCAAGAGCGCATCTTTCGCGGTCCGGTATGGAGTTTTCTGGGCCTGGCCACCGAAGTGTCGAACGCCGGAGACTTCAAGTCCACGTTCATCGGTGACACGCCCGTCGTCCTGACCCGAGATGCCGAGGGCGTGCTGCACTGCTGGGTCAACCGCTGCGCCCACCGGGGCGCCCTGGTATGCCGCGAACTGCGCGGCAACGTCGGCGAGCAGGGCACCCATACGTGCGTCTATCACCAGTGGGCGTACGACGCGACCGGCGCGCTGGTCGGCGTTCCGTTCCGTCGGGGGCTCGGCGGCAAGGGGGGCTACCCGGCCGATTTCGACATGGCCGCGCACGGCCTGCAGCGCCTGAACGTGGACAGCGTCGGCGACATGGTCTTCGGCACGTTCGACCCGACTGCGCCGCCACTGCGCGAGTTCCTGGGGGCCGAACATTGCGCCAACATCGAACGCCTGTTCAGCCGGCCCATCACCATCCTCGGCCATGCCCGCCAGTACTTCCCCGGCAACTGGAAGCTGTACGCCGAGAACTCGCGTGACAGCTACCACGGCGGCCTGTTGCACCTGTTCTACCCCACCTTCGGCATCTACCGGCAAGGTCAGCGCGGCTGGGTCCACCTGTCGGACAACAAGCTTCATCAGCTGCTGCAGGTGTGCAAGCCGGCCGAGGACCAGAGCATCGAGCACTACCAGCAGGCCAGCAGCCGCAAGGCCGACTCTCAGGCTCAGCTCGAGGCACCGGAAATGCTGCGCTGGGAGCCCGAGCTCGGTGGCGAGATTGCCCTGACCATCCACTCCATGTTCCCGAACGTGGTGTTGCAGCAGATCTCCAACACCCTGGCCGTGCGACAGATCCAGACCAAGGGCGTCGATGCCACCGAGCTGGTATGGACGTTCTACGGTTTCACCGATGACAGCCCGGAGCTGACCGCGCATCGCCTGAAGCAGTTCAACATGGTCGGCCCGGCCGGCTATATCTCCATGGAAGACGGCGAAGCGGTCAGCATCTGCCAACAGGGCATCGCCGGCGGCCTGGACCAGGCGTCGGTCATCGAGTGCGGTGGCAACAGCATCGACAGCATCGAGGTCATGGGCGTAGACGAGAACGGCGTGCGGGGTTTCTGGCACGGATACCGCAAACTCATGGGTCTGTGACGCCAGTACCGCGGGCTTGACCGAGGCGCGGCCGCGCGACACCGGCCGCGCACGGCTGGCCCGGACGCCGTCCCCGGAGGCCTGTGCCAGCCCCAGCGCCCAGGCGCGGGCTCAGGGTCCCAGAAACACGCTGACTGGCACCTTTGCTTGGCACACGACAGCGGCGACCGGCAGGCGCAAAGGCTCACACTCGCCCCGCGCCTGCCGATAGACCGCCTGCTTGCGCGCCCCATTCAGCGGCAAATAGATCTGCCGGCTGTCGAGCAAGGCCGCCAGCGTAAGGCTCAGGCGTGGGTATGGCGCATCCGGCGGGTCGATGGCCACCAGGGTGTCGGTGCCGGCCGGATCGAGTGCCGCCTCGACCCCGGCCGCGCCCGGAAACAGCGAGGCGGTATGCCCGTCCTCGCCCATGCCGAGCACGACGGCATCGAACGGCCGCGGCAACACGCCGAGGGCCTGCTGTCGCTCGGCGATGGCCGGCGCCGGGCTCGGTGCCCCATTCCACAGCGGCACGAACTGCGCCGCCGCCGCGGCGCCCTGCAGGAGATGCTCGGCGACCAGATGGGCGTTGCTGTCCGGGTGCTGCGGCGGCAGCCAGCGCTCGTCGGCCAGGGAAACCCGCACGCGCGCCCAGTCGAGCGGCATCTCGCGCAGAGCATGGAAGAAGCCTATCGGGCTGCGTCCGCCGGACACCACCAGACTGGCCCGCGGGCGGGCCTTCAGGGCCGTGTCGAGCTGCGCGGCCACTGCCGTGGCCAGTGCCCGGACAGCCTCCTGCGCCGACACGAAGGCGTGCTCGCGCACCGCCATGCTCAGGTCTCCTCGCGCCAGGCCAGGCCGTCGCGCAGGATCAGGGCGCTGGCCGCCGCCGGCCCCCAGGTACCTGCGGTGTAGGGCTTGGGCGGCTCATCCATTGCCCGCCAGCCTTCGAGAATCGGGTCCACCCAGCGCCAGGCAGCGGCCAGTTCGTCGCGACGCATGAACAGCGTCAGGTTGCCCTGGATCACTTCGCGCAGCAGGCGTTCGTAGGCCTCCCACTGGCGGTGCTTGAAGGTCTCGGCAAAGTCCAGGTCGAGCGCCACCGGCTTCACGCGCATGCCCTCCCCCGGCACCTTGACCAGCAGGAACAGCTTCACGCCCTCGTCCGGCTGCAGGCGGATGACCAGGCGGTTCGGTTCGGCCGAGTTGGTGGACGGCGGCAGGATGGCGTGCGGCACCTGGCGAAAATTGACCACGATCTCGGCCATGCGCTCGGGCAGGCGCTTGCCGGTACGCAGGAAGAACGGCACACCGGACCAGCGCCAGTTGTCGATTTCCGCCTTGATGGCGACATAGGTCTCGGTCTGGCTGTCCGGGGGAATGTCCGCCTCTTCCAGATAGCCCGGCACCGGCTTGCCGGCCACGGCCCCCGCGCGATACTGGCCACGCACGGTCTTTTCCTTGATGTTGGCGGCGGTGATCGGCCGCAGCGCGCGCAGCACCTTGAGCTTCTCGTCGCGCACGGCGTCGGCGTCGATGTTGGTCGGCGGCTCCATGGCCAGAATGCACAGCAGCTGCAGCATGTGGCTTTGCACCATGTCGCGCAGGGCGCCGGACGGGTCGTAGTACTCGCCGCGCTCCTCCACCCCGACCTGTTCGGAAATGGTGATCTGCACGTCACGCACCGAGCCGCGGTTCCACAGCGGCTCGAAAATCGAATTGCCGAAGCGCAGCGCCAGCAGGTTCTGCACCGTTTCCTTGCCCAGGTAATGGTCGATGCGGAAGATCTGCCGTTCGGCGAAGATACTCCCGACCGCCTCGTTGATCGCCTCGGCGCTGGCGCAGTCATGGCCGAGCGGCTTCTCCAGCACCACCCGGGTCTGCGGCGTGACCAGCCCGTGCTGGGCCAGGCCCTCGCAAATGGGCCCGAACAGGCGCGCCGCGGTGGACAGGTAGAACACCCGCACGCGCTCGCCGGACTGCGCGAACCAGTCCTTCAGCGCGGCAAAGCCGGCCGGGTCGGTGCCGTCCACCGACAGGTAATCAACGTGCTCGCAGAACGCATTCCAGGCTTTGTCGTCAAAATCGGCAGCGGGAATGTGATGCCGGCAGGCATCGCCCAGCAGCGACAGGTAGTCGTCGCGCGTCAGGTCACGACGCGCCAGTCCCAGGATGCGCCAGCCCGCCGGCTGCTTGCCATCGCGATACGCGAAGTACAACGCCGGCAACAACTTGCGCAGGGCCAGGTCACCGGTCGCGCCGAAAAAGATCAGATCAAAATTGCTCAATACACTCATTCATTACACTCCGTGGCCCGCAGGCAGGTCCGATGTTCTGGCATCGCGATTGCTGCTTTCATGCCAAGCCGCTCATCGGCCACCCCACGGCGCCGCGCGAAACTGCACAGGAGATTGCACATGACCATCCACCCGGTCGTCGAGGCGGTCACCGAACGGATCCGTCGCCGCAGCCAACCAACCCGCCAAGCGTACCTTGCCCGCATCACACGGGCGCGACAGGCCGGCCCGGTGCGCATGCGCCTGCCATGCGCCAACCTGGCACACGCCTGCGCCGCCAGCGGCCCCGATGACAAGCGCACGCTCACCGGCGGACGGGCGGTCAACATTGCCATCGTGTCGGCCTATAACGACATGCTGTCAGCGCACCAGCCGCTCGAAACGTATCCCGCCATTCTCAAGCAGACCGCCGCCGACCTGGGCGCGGTGGCGCAGTTCGCCGGCGGCGTTCCGGCCATGTGCGATGGCGTGACGCAGGGTGAGGCGGGCATGGACCTGTCGCTGTTCTCGCGCGACACCATTGCCCTGGCCACCGGCGTGGCACTGTCGCACAACGCCTTCGACGGCATGCTGCTGCTGGGTGTGTGCGACAAGATCGTGCCGGGCCTGCTGATCGGCGCGCTGGCGTTCGGCCACCTGCCGGCGGTGTTCGTTCCGGCCGGCCCCATGCCATCGGGCCTGTCTAACGCGGAGAAGGCCAAGATCCGCCAGCTCCACGCCGAGGGCAAGCTCGACAACGCCGCCTTGCTCGAGGCCGAGTCGCGCGCCTACCACGCGCCCGGCACCTGCACCTTCTACGGCACCGCCAACACCAACCAGATGCTGATGGAGCTGATGGGCCTGCACGTGCCCGGCACCGCCTTCGTCAATCCCGGCACACCGCTGCGCGACGCGCTGACGGCCGAGGCCGCCCGCCTGGTGGTCGGCCTGGCGCGGGACGAGCACCAGGCGCCGTTGGGCGAGGTCGTCGACGAGCGGGCCATCGTCAACGCCACGGTGGGCCTGCTGGCCACCGGCGGCTCCACCAACCACGCCCTGCACGTGCCGGCCATCGCAGCCGCCGCCGGCATGCTCATCGACTGGGACGATCTGGCGACGCTGTCGGCGGTGGTGCCGCTGCTGGCGCGCGTGTATCCCAACGGCAGCGCCGACGTGAATCACTTCCAGGCCGCCGGCGGCACCGGTTTCGTGATCCGCGAACTGCTGGCCGGCGGACTCCTGCACACCGACGTGCGCACCGTCTCCCATGGCGGTCTGGCCGATTACACACGCGAACCGACGCTGGACGCCGGCCGGCTCGACTGGCAGCCGGCGCCGGCGGTCAGCGGCGACGACACCATCGTGCGGCCGCTGGCGCAGCCGTTCAGCGCAGACGGCGGCCTGCGCGTGCTGAACGGCAACCTCGGGCGCGCCATCGTCAAGGTCTCGGCCGTCAAGCCCGAGCACCGGGTCATCGAGGCACCGGCACGGGTATTCGACAGCCAGGAGGCGCTGCACGCTGCCTTCCGAAACGGCGAACTGGAACGCGACCTGGTGGCCGTGGTGCGCTTCCAGGGCCCGCGCGCCAACGGCATGCCGGAGCTGCACCGGCTGACGCCTGTGCTCGGCGTGCTGCAGGACCGGGGATTCAAGGTGGCACTGGTCACCGACGGGCGCATGTCGGGCGCTTCGGGCAAGGTCCCGGCCGCCATCCACGTCACCCCGGAGTGCCTCAACGGCGGCCCGCTGGCGCGGGTGCGGGATGGCGACGTCCTGCGCCTGGATGCCGAGCGCAGTGAGTTGATGGCGCTGGTGCCCGAACAGGACTGGGCGCAACGCGTTCCGGCGATGATCGATCTCGATGGCGCTCGCTGGGGCTGCGGCCGCGATCTGTTCGGTTTCGCCCGTCAGATGGCGGTTGGCGCCGAACAGGGCGGTGGCTTCATCGCCGCCGTGCCACCGCCGCTGGTATCCCTCCCCACGGCGACGGAGGTCACGGCATGACGCTGCTGGACATCCTGCGCCTGGGACCGGTCATGCCGGTGCTGGTGATCGACGAGCGCGACAAAGCCGTGCCGCTGGCGCGCGCCCTGCTCGCCGGCGGCATCCGCGTGCTCGAGATCACGCTGCGCACGCCGGTCGCGTTCGATGCCGTGCGCGCCATCCGCGACGCCGTGCCGGACGCGGTGGTCGGCATGGGCACCCTCACCCGGCCGCAGGACCTGTCCGCCGCGCGCGACGCCGGCGCGGTGTTCGGCGTGAGCCCCGGGCTCAGTCCGGGCCTTCTGGACGCGGCCGAGGACAGCGGGCTGCCGCTGCTGCCGGGCACCATGACGCCATCGGACGTGATGACCGTGCGCGCCGCCGGCCTTCGTGTCTGCAAGCTGTTTCCGGCGGCGGTGGCCGGCGGCCTCGACATGCTGAAGGCCCTGCACGGCCCCTTCCCGGATCAGGTGTTCTGCCCCACCGGCGGCGTCGATGTGGCCACCGCGCCCGCTTACCTGGCGCAGCCCAACGTCGCCTGTGTCGGCGGCTCCTGGGTGGCGCCCAAGGCCCTGGTGCAGGCCGGCGACTGGGCGGCCATCACCGCCCTGGCCGCGGCCGCGCAGCGGTTGCGCGGCTGAACCGCTGCCGTCTCAGCTCAGCTTGCGCCGCTGCCCGGCCTGTTTTTCACCGGTGAGGTAGGAGTCCCCCCGCACCGCCAGGTCGGCTTCCTCGGTCTCCTCGGCCGACCAGTGGCCCAGGTTGTAGCCATACCAGGGCGTGCGCAGCTTCAGTTCCGGCAACCCCAGCTCCTGCCACAGCTGGACGGCGTCTTCCATGAACGCCTGTCGCGGCAGGGAAACCGGTGGGTACGGCCAGTCGCGCGTGGCGTCGATCAGCAACCCGGACATGCGCGGCTTCTCGCCGGTCAGGCCACGGTTGGCGCCCGGCGGCGCGATGGACGGGTCCAGCGGCATCAACGGGATGTCCACCACACGCACGTCGCGATGCGGCTGCATGGCGTAGGACAGCGCCCAGTAGATGGCGCCCGGGTCGTGAATGTCGACGTCCTCGTCGACCACCACGGCAACCTTGCCGACGAATTTCTTGGCCAGGTGATCGAGGACGCGCTGACCGTCGTCGTCGTTCTGACGGCGGATGCGCACCAGGCACACGCCGAACGACCCCGACGCTTCCGGGTAGTGCACCTCCAGCACGTTGTCGAAGCCGCCGTCCTTGAGGTAGTCGAAACAGGCCGCCTCCCAGCCGATACCGCGGATCTTGGACGACTCGCTGGGCGGAAACTGTGAAAGAAACGCCTGGTAGATCGGCTGCTTGCGCATGGTGATTGCCGTGACTTCCATGAACCAGGAGTAGTCACGCGCCGCCATGTAGCCGGGAAACTCGCCGAACGGCCCCTCCATTTCCTGCAGATCGGTCGGCACGAAGCCCTCGACCACGATCTGCGCCTGGGCCGGTACCAGCAGGTCGTGCGACACGCACCGCACCAGCTCCAGCGCGTGTCCGGCCAGGCCGCCGGCCACGTCGTACTCGCACACGTCGTTGGGCAGGCGTGTGACGGCGGTGTAGGACACCGCCGGGGGCACGCCAATGACGATGGCGGCCGGCATCCTGGCGTGCCCGCGCTCGCGCCACAGCTCGATGTGCCGGCGCATGCCCCAGCCCGGCGAGGCCGGATACACACCGATTCGCTGCTCGGACTTGACCATGCCGCGGTAGTTGCCGACGTTGTGCAGGCCGGTGTCCGGGTCCTTGCTGACCCAGTGCGAGGCGGTGGTGTACGGCGCGTTGTCGAACCCGGGGGTCGAAATGGGAATCGGCAGGCGCGACAGGCAGCGTTCGCGCAGGTCATCGCCGCGCAGGATCTGCTCGTGAACCGGGCCGCTGTCGACCAGCTTCGGCGCGATCGGATTGGCCTGCGCGTGCTCCCAGCGGCGCGGAATCTCCTCCACCGTGCACTGCAGCCCCAGGGCGTAGATGTCGGACGAGCCGGCCATGGCGCACAGCACCAGCGGCATGTCATACGGACGGCCCTTGGCGTCGGTGATGTTCTCGAACAGCCAGGCCTTGCGGTCCTTCTCTTCCAGGCCGCGGAACTGCAGGCGCACCAGCGGATGCATCTGCGTGTCCTTGTCGATTGGCCGGCTGACGCGTTGCAGCTTGCCGGCCTGCTCCAGCGCGGCGATGTATTCGTTCAGGTCGCGGTAGTAGCCGGACGGCAGCTGTGCGGCGACAGTGGCCATGGCGTTTCTCCTCGGGCTTCACGGCGTGCCCGGCAGCGTAGCCGCCGCCCGACCGTACGGTCAATCAGGTGTCTGCTGCCGGCTTGCCGCAGCGCGCACCTGCGCGTAGGCGGACAGTGCCGCCTGACGGCCGGCCGCCAGGTCCACGATTGGCCACGGGTAGGTTTCACCCAGCCGCACACCCGCCGCCTGGCGCTCCGACTCCGGCGCCTGCCACGGTGCGTGCACGTGGCGCTTGGGCAGGCGTGCCAGTTCCGGCACCCAGCGACGCACGTAGTCCCCTTCGGGGTCGAACTTCCTGCCCTGAACGACCGGATTGAAAACGCGGAAGTACGGCGCGGCATCCGCGCCGCAGCCGGCCACCCACTGCCAGTTCTGGCTGTTGCTGGCGAGGTCCGCGTCCAGCAGCGTGTCCCAGAACCAGCGCGCGCCGGCCTGCCAGGGCTGCCGCAGGTGCTTGGTCAGGAACGAGGCAGTGATCATGCGCACGCGGTTGTGCATGAAGCCGGTGTGCCACAGTTCGCGCATGCCCGCGTCCACCAGCGGTATTCCGGTGCGCCCGCGCTGCCAGGCGCGCAGGTGCTCGGGGTCGTCCTGCCAGGGAAATGCCGCGAAGCGGCCGTCCAGCGGCTCTTGCGGCAACGTCGGGTAATGCCACAGCAGGTGCGCGCTGAACTCGCGCCAGCCGAGTTCCCGCCGCAGCGCCGCGACCTGGCTGTCCAGTGCGGGTGCCTGCGCAGCTGCCGCGTCCAGCGCCGCCAGCACCCGCCGCGCGCTGATCTCGCCGAAGTGAAGGTGCGGCGACAGGCGGCTGGTGGCGTCCTGGTCGGGGCGATCCCGGGCCGTCGCGTAGCGCGGGAGGGTCGATCGCACCGTCTCAGCGAGACGTCGACCGGCACCGGACTCGCCAGGCCGCCAGTACCGTTCGAACCCGTCGCCCCAGTCGTGCTGCGGCAACAGGCCGAGCGCGCCCAGCGAATCACCCGCCACGGTCCGCGGCACAGGCGGCAAACGCTCGGGCGCAGCACACAGCCCATCGTGCTGCAGGTGCGCCTGCAGTGCCCGCCAAAATGGCGTGAAACGTCGATACGCGGTACCGCTGGCCGTGAGCAGCCGCCGGGGCGAGAGCAGGAAGCCGCCACCGTGCAGACTCAAGCCCGCATCGACGGCCTGCAGCGCACGTTCCACCGCCTGCTGCTGCTGTCGGGCCGCCGGCTCGCAGCGCGCGTTGGCACACACCCACGCGGCCCCCGTCTCGCGCGCCAGCCGCGCCAGCGCCTCGGCCGCCGGCCCCTGGCGCAGCAACAGCCGGCTCCCCCTGGCCGCGAGTTGCCTGCTGAGCGCGTCAAGACTGTGATGCAGCCACCAGCGGCTGGCAGCGCCGGGCGACCAGGAACCCTCGTCCCGTGGCGCCCAGACAAACACGGGAATTACCCGTCCGCCGGCCTGAAGCGCCGCCTGCAGCGCCGGGTTATCGGCCAGGCGAAGGTCGGTGCGAAACCAGACGATGGCAGCGGGCCCGGACATTGAGTGACGCCTGGTCACCGAATCCGGCCGCTGCCCAACACCGCCTCAGTGCATCAGGTTGCTGCGCGACTGCACGATGTTGAGCGCCTTGAGCAGGTTCAGCGCCTCATGGACCCCGAAGTCCGTCTCCGCCAGGTTGCGTTCAGCGGCTTGCTTCTTGTTCGGGGCCTCGCCATTGGGATTGTCCAGGTGACGTGCCAGGTCGCGCTCGCCGATCGGGTCGATCGACTGTTCGATGGCGGTGAGCTGCAGACGCTCCAGTGTCACGTCCGGCTCGATCCCCTCGGCCTGGATGGAACGCCCCTTCGGCGTGTAGTAACGGGCCGTGGTGAGTTTGAGCGCCGCGTCCTCTCGAATCGGCAGGATCGTCTGCACCGAGCCCTTGCCGAAGGTCTTCTCGCCCATGATGATGGCGCGACCGTTGTCCTGCAGCGCACCGGCCACGATCTCCGACGCGGATGCCGAGCCGGCATTCACCAGCACCACGATCGGCACACCCTCGAGCACGTCGCCGGACGTGGCGGAGAACTTCTGCTCCGCCTCCGGCGCCCGGCCCTCGGTGTAGACGATCAACCCCTGCGTGATGAAGGCGTCGGACACCGACACCGCCGCCGTCAGCACACCGCCCGGGTTGTTGCGCAGGTCGAGCACCAGACCCTTCAGTCCGCCCTCGTTGCCCTCTTTCAGCGTGGTCACCGCTTCGCGCAGCTTGCGGCCGGTGTTGGTCTGGAACTGCGACACGCGCAAGTAACCGTAGCCGGGACTCAACGTCCGACTGCGCACGCTGTTGACCTTGATGATCGCGCGCGTGATGGTGATCTGGAGCGGCCGTTCCTCGCCTTCGCGCACCACGGTCAGCGTGATGTCGGTGCCCGGCTTGCCGCGCATCTTCTTGACCGCCTCCGACAATGACATGCCCTTGACCGCCGTGTCATCGAGACGGATGACCAGATCGCCGGCCTGGATACCGGCCCGCTGCGCGGGGGTGTCGTCGATCGGGGATATCACCTTCACGAAGCCGTCTTCCATGCCGACCTCGATGCCCAGGCCGCCGAACTCGCCCGACGTCCCCTCTTTCAGTTCCTGGAACTCGTCGTCTTCCAGATACGCGGAGTGCGGGTCCAGCCCGGTCAGCATGCCGCGAATGGCACTCTTGAGCAGGTCACTGTCGGTGATCGGCTCCACATAGTTCTGGCGAATGATGCCAAGCACTTCGCTGAACAGGCGCAGTTCCTGGATCGGCAGATCCACCGTGGTCACGGCCTCGCCGCGTTCCGCGTGCGCACCATCGCGCATCAACGCCAGCGCGCTGATGAAACCCAGTGCGAGCAGTGCAGATGCCTTCAACAGTCTGGACATGGGGTCTCCGGGGAAACGCCCGCCACGCCGGCGGGTACACGCGCGTGGCCGGTGCAAATTTTTACGGCACAGAAGTATAAGGCCGACGCGGCGCGGCGCGTTGCAGTGCGCTGTGTACAATCGATCCCAAACGATCGGCGCAGCGTGACACCGGCGCTTCGACCGGTCACACGGTCCCGTCGGACAGGGTAAACAGCACGTGCGGATTCTGAAGAAATACCCCAATCGCCGCCTCTACGACACGACACAGAGCTGTTTCGTAGCACTTGAAGACGTCAAACGACTGGTCCTGACCGGCGAACCGTTTGAGGTCCACGACTCGAAAACCGGCGAGAACATCACCCGCAGCGTGTTGCTGCAGATCATTGCCGAGCAGGAAGCCGACAGCGGCGGCTCGCTGCTGACCGACGAGGTGCTGCGTCAGCTGATCCGCTTCTACGGAGACAGCCTGCACGGCCTGTTGCGCGAATACCTCGAACGCAGTGTCACCATGTTCATGGAACAGCAAGGCGCTTTCCACGAACAGTTGCGCACCATGCTCAGCGGCCATCCGCTGAACCTCATGTCACGTCTTGCCGAACAGAATCTGGACATCTGGAGCCGCATGACCAGCGGGCTGCGCGGCGAACCGAACGAACAGAACGAGAAAAAATAATTCCGCGGCGCATAAAAACCCCTTGACAGGGGTGAGCACACGTCCTAGCCTGAGCCTGCGATTTTGCAATGCGGAATCCCTCGGAGGGCAACGCGATGTACGGCAAGATGATGGACAGCCTCAGCGAGCAGATGAAGCCATTTGCCGACATGACCACGATCGGCACGCAGGCATTCGAGAAGCTACTCAAAAAGCACATGGATCTGGCCGGCGACTGCTTCGAGGCCGGCCTGGGTCAGGCGAGCCAGTTCACGTCGTCGAAGGATCTGCCTGCCCTGATGTCGGCACAAAGCGCATTCATGACCGACATGGGCAAGAAGCTTTTCGACCTGGCCAAGTACGACATGGAAGTGGTTGCCGAAGCCAACCAGGCAGTGGCCGGCGTCATCGAGAACAGCCTCAAGTCCATGCCGGGCTGGAACGCCAAGCCCAAGCCCAAGGCGGCCTGAAGGCTACGGCTTCCGACTCAAGAAAGCCTCGCGTCCGCGGGGCTTTTTTGATTGCGAGCCAGAAAAAAGTCGGACACCGCAGCGGACACCGCCTGCAGTCCGCGCCGGCCGGCAAACACCCCGACGTGCCCCCCGTCGACCGCCAGTTCATGGTACCGGTGCGGCTCGACCATCTGACCCAGGGCGCGCGCCGCGGCCACGGGCACCATATGGTCGGCCCGCGCGTACACATTGAGGACCGGACAACCGAGGCGGCGCAGGTCGACGACGTGTCCGTCCAGTTGCAGCGTCCCAGTCCGTAGCTGGTTGTCGCGGTAACAGGTCGTCACGAACTCCCGCCAGGCCCGACCGGCCTGGTCCGGATAGTCCGCCTGCCAGTCGAGCAGTCGCAGCAGCCGTTCTCGGCGCCGCCGGCTGGACAGTTCCGCGACAGCGGTTCGCGTTGCCGTGGCCGCCCGCAGGGGGCGGAGCAGTGCGAACAGTCCGCCGAGCACGTGCCCGGGCAGGTTTCCATCCTCGGCCACCAGGTCTTCGGGCGCGACACTACGCGCCCACCCGGCCAGCAGGTCGCCTGGGGTGTGAAAATCGACCGGCGTCACCAGCGTCGCCAGCCGGTGTATTGCCCGCGGCGCGAGGCTCGCCAAGCACAGTGCAAGCACGCCTCCCTGACAAATGCCAACCACGTCCACAGTGCGTCGCGCATGGCGTTGGCGCACCTGCTGCAGCGCCTTGATCAGGTATCCGTTGACGTAATCGGCCATCGACACGCCGGCGTCGCTGGCATCGGGGCGGCCCCAGTCCATCAGGTAGACCGGATGGCCGCGGCGCTGCAAGGCTTCTATGAAGGAGTGCCCGGGCGCCAGATCCAGCACGTCCGGGCGATTGACCAGCGAGTAGACAAGCAGCAGCGGCCGCCCGGCAGCGCCGTTGCTGCCGGGATAAAAGCGCAGCACCGCCTTGCCTTCGATGCCGATCCGCTCCCGTTCCCGTGTCGGCCACGGGCCGACCGGCTGCTCGGCGTCCAACCATGCCTGCACGCGGGCACGCTCGGCGCGGACCTGCGCCGCTGTCACGCGCACCCCCGTCATCGCCCCGGCCGCGCCATCAACCGCAGCTGACGGCGAATGTCAGCGATTTCATCACTGAGTGCGCGCTGTGCCTCGCTGGCGCTGTGGATGCCCAGCCACTGCGCCGCCCAGCGCCGCTGCTCCGCCCGCAGGCGCGTCGCGGCCCTGGCGACCGCCGCGAGTCGAGCGGAATAATCGGGCACACGCAGCACCTCGGCCTCACAGGCATCGACACAGCGCTGCCAAAGCCCATACAAGGCACGGGGACTTCGCACCGGCGGCGCGACACCCTCGGCGAGGGCCGCCTGCAGGCGTTCGAGCGACCGCGTCCCGAGCCCGTCATACAGCGCCAGCAAGTGATCCAGCCGCCGGCGGTAGGCCACAACCGCCTGCCACATGGCAAGCCCCGGCGCCGGCCAGGATCCCAACGCATCCGGGTCGGGCAACATGTCCAGACCCGGCATCGGCATGAGCACCAGTGCCTCGTACAAGCCCCCCGGGCACAACAGGCCACGCAACTGGCGCAGGCGCTGCTGATCGACATGACGGGCCAACACGGCCAACGCCTGTCCGGCGGGATCGTCGCTCCCGGCGTTCAAGGCTTCGTCCCAGGCAATCAAAAGACGCTGGTAACCGTCCAGTTCGGCTGCAAGCGGCGCGCGCGGTGGCGGCGGACTCGCGGTGGCCTCCGCCACGGCCGACAGCCAGTCGGCTGACGAAGAAAAAGTCACTGTGGGGATGCGGGTTACGGCTGCGGGAGGGTGGCGATGCTAGCACGCCACCTGCGACAGGCCGTGCCGCCGATGCCGGGTCCGCCGGCGACCCGGCCGCCGGCGTGGTTACATGTACACGCCGCCGTTGACGTTGATCTGCTGACCGGTGATGTAATCGGCGTCGGTGGCAATGAACGCCACCACCTTGGCGACCTCCTGGGGCTTGCCGAAGCGTCCCATGGGAATGCGCGCGCGAATTTTTTCCTGCACCTCGGCCGACACTTTCGACAGCATCTCGGTTTCGGTAAAGCCGGGCGCAATGGCGTTCACGGTAATGCCGTAGCGTGCCAGCTCCAGCGCCGCCGTCTTGGTGAAGGCAATGATGCCGCCCTTGCTGGCGCCGTAGTTTGCCTGCCCGAAGTTGCCGGCCTGCCCGACATAGGAACTGATGTTGATGATGCGGCCGTAGTTCTGCTCGATCATGATCGGCATCACCGCCGTAGTGCAGTAATAAACGCTGCCGAGGTTGGTGTTGATGACCTGAAGCCAGTCGTCGTCGGTGAGCTTGCGCAGGGTCTTGTCGCGCGTGATGCCCGCGTTGTTGACCATGACGTCGACTCGCCCCCACTGGGCATGGACCTGTTCCACCAGGCCGCGAGCCTGGTCGGGATCCGCCACGTTGGCCTGCAGACACAGGGCGTCCACCCCCAGCGCGCAAACCTCGCTGGCCACCCCCTGCGCCTCGGACTCACTGCTGTGGTAATTGACCACTATCGACATGCCTCGCCGAGCCAGTTCCAGGGCAATCGTGCGACCGATACCGCGGGACGAGCCGGTGACAATGGCAACCTGACGGGCCTGTGACATGAGCATCCTCCTCCAAGCGCAACCAAAAGGGACTGCGGAGTCAGACCGTCGGCACCGAACAACGTTGCGCTGTCACGGACTGACAGGAAACGCGCCTGAGTCTGGATCAGCTGTTGCGGATGAACTCGCTGATCACGGGCACGATCTGCTCGCGCCAACGCCGACCGCTGAACGTGCCGTAATGGCCAACCTCCGGTTGGACGTAATGCAGTTTCCGTGCCGTCGACAGGCCAGTGCACAGGTCTTGCGCCGCCTCCGTCTGCCCCAGCCCTGAAATGTCGTCCTTGCCGCCCTCTACTGTCAGCAGCGCGGTGTGTTTGATGGCGCCCGGATCAACCTTTTCACCACGATGGTGCATGGCACCCTGCGGCAGCGCATGCTCCTGGAACACGGTGCGGATGGTTTGCAGGTAGAACTCCGCCGACGTGTCCATCACCGCCAGGTACTCGCGGTAGAACGCCCGGTGCTGCTCGGCGCTGTCGCCGTCGCCCTCCACCAGGTGGTTGAAGAACTCCTGGTGGGCGTCGACGTGCCGCTGGATGTTCATGCTGATGAAGCCGGACAGCTGCAGGAAGCCCGGATACACCCGTCGCCCGAAGCCCGGATACGTCGCCGGCACCGTCGCCAGCAGGTTCTTTTCGAACCAGGACAGCGGATTGGTCGTCGCCAGGTCGTTCGGCACCGTCGGACTGCGGCGGGTGTCGATCGGTCCGCCGATCAACGTCATGCTGCGCGGCGCGAGCGGGTCCTGACGCGAGGCCATCAACGACACCGCCGCCAGCACGGGCACCGCCGGCTGGCATACCGCCAGCACGTGCGTGTCCGGCCCCAGCGTGTGAATGAAATCGATCACATAGTCGATGTAGTCATCCAGATCGAAGCCGCCGTCGGCCAGCGGCACCATGGCCGCATCCAGCCAGTCGGTAACGAACACGTCGTGGCTGGGCATCAACGCCCGCACGGTATCCCGCAGCAGCGTGGCGTAGTGTCCCGACATCGGCGCCACCACCAGCAGGCGCGGGTCCGACCGCCTGGCCAGGCGCCGGAAATGCAGCAGGTCGCAGAATGGCTCGCGCTGGATCACCTCCTCCACCACGGGCACCTCGCGCCCGTCGATCACCGTGCTGTGCAGGTCGAACTCGGGCTTGTCGTAGCGCGCGGTGACGTTGTCGAACACTTCACAGCCAGCCGCCAGCCAGCGGGCCGGCGCCAGATCACGCCACGGATTCGCCGGGTGGCGCAGGATGCGGCCGGTCAAGTCGGCGGCGGCGCGCGCCGGGGCCAGACTGGCGTGTGCGATTTCCCGCATGTGGTACAGCATCAAGCGTCACTCCTCGCGACTGGACATCCGCACGTAGCGGCCCGGGGCATCCTCGATGGGCGGCAAGCCGCCCTCGCCCGGCTGGCGCGCCATCACCTTGCCGCCGGCACGCCGCCCGAGCCAGAACTTCCAGTCCGGCCACCAGGAGCCGGCGTGCTCGACCGCCGCCTCGTGCCAGGCATGCGGCGACTCGGGCAGCGTGTCGGCGGTCCAGAACTGGTACTTGCGCGCCGCCGGCGGGTTGATGATGCCGGCAATGTGGCCGGAGCCGGCCAGCACGAAGCGTGTCTTGCCCCCCGGCAACTGCGCACCGGCGTAAACCGAGCGCCAGGGCGCGATGTGATCCTCGGCGGTCGCCACGAAGTAGCACGGCACGGTGATCTTTCCGAGGTCGATCGGCACGCCAGCCAGGGTGATGCCGCCCGGCTCGCGCAGGCGGTTGTGCAGGTACATGTTGCGCAGATAAAAGCTGTGCATGGCCGCCGGCATGCGCGTCGCGTCGGCGTTCCAGAACAGCAGGTCGAACGCGGCGGGTTCCTTGCCGAGCAGGTAGTTGTTGACGAAGAAGGACCAGATCAGGTCGTTGGCACGCAGCAGATTGAAGGCCGCCGCCATGTCGGCGCTGTCCAGGTAGCCGGTGTCGGCCATCTTGGCCTCGACGGCGGCCACCTGGCTTTCGTCAATGAACACCCCAAGGTCACCGGGGTCGGTAAAGTCGAGCAGGCTGGCAAAGGTGGTGGCGGACTGGATGCGCGTGTCGTCCTTGGCAGCCAGATACGCCAGCGTGCTCATCAGCAGCGTGCCACCGATGCAGTAGCCGACGGCATTCACCTCCCGCTCGCCGCAGGCCTGCTCGATGGCGTCCAGCGCCGCCAGCGGGCCTTCCAGCATGTAGTCGTCGAACGACTTGTCGGCCAGCTGCGGCCCGGGGTTGACCCACGAGATCATGAACACCGTGTAGCCCTGCTCCACCCACCAGCGCACCAGCGAGTTCTTCTGTTGCAGGTCCATCACGTAGAACTTGTTGATCCAGGGCGGGATCACCAGCAGCGGGCGCCGGTACACCTGGTCGGTGAGCGGGCTGTACTGGATCAGCTGCATCAACGCGTTCTCGAACACCACCTTGCCGGGCGTGGCGGCAAGGTCGACCCCGACCGTGAAGGCCTGCGGGTCGACCATCCGCGGTGTCAGGCGGCCGTCACCACGCTGCAGATCCTCCAGCAGGTGCCGCAGACCGTCGAGCAGGTTCTGCCCCCCACTCTCGGCCGTGATCCGCAACACTTCGGGGTTGGTGGCGACGAAATTGGATGGCGACAGCGCGTCCGCAAACTGGCGCATATAGAACGTCAGCCGGTTACGGGTGTGCGGATCGATGTCCTGGGCATCGCCCACCTGTGCCAGCAACCAGCCGCTGGTGGCCAGATAGCACTGGCGGATCAGGTCGAATGCCGGCAATTGCCAGTCGGCCCCGCGAAACCGCCGATCGGCCACGTGCGCCGCACCCGCGACCGGCGACTGTCCACCGATGGCCCGCAGGCTGTCCTGCCAGATCTTGAAATAGGCATTCCACAGCTCGGCCTGAGCCTGGAGCAGTCGCGCCGGATCGTTCAGCAACGACTGCTGAAAGGACACCATTGCCTGCCACATGCCGTCGGCCATGCTGCCCAGCAGCGGCACGTCGGCTGCCGGCGACTGCCATGCCTCCCCCAACGCCTCCTGCACCTGCGCAGTCAACCGCGCCAGGTCTTCGAGTACGGCGTCGGACGCGCCGAGCGTCACTCCATCCGTTGACATATCCGGCCCTCCGCGTTGCTGCGCGAGCTCGCTATTGTGCAGCGCACAATGCGTGCGGAAGCGTAGTGGATAAGCCGCCGCCCTGTAAAGCCGGCGCACTGCCGCCGTTGCCCCGCCGCGCTTCTACCCTCCGTCAGAAACTGTCATCATCCGGACTCGCAAAACGGCTCCCCATCCACGCAGGAGGACTCCGCCATCATGGCCGAGACGCCACGCGCCAGCAGCGCCATCTGCACCTATACCAACGACGCCATCTACGTGCGTGACAAGAGCCTGGTTGACGAGCTGATCGGCGAGGTCACGTTCACCCAGATGATGTTCTTCCAGATCATGGCGCGCCTGCCCTCGCCGACAGAGGTCAAGATCGTCGACGCCGTGCTGGTGACCCTGCTCGAACACGGCATCACGCCGTCGGCGATTGCCACCCGCCTGACGCTGATGAGCGCGCCCGAGTCGTTGCAGGGGGCGGTGGCAGCGGGCCTGCTCGGGGTCGGTGGCACCTTCCTGGGCACCATGCAGGGCGCGGCGGAGCTGATCGATGAAATGATGCGCGCCGACGACGGCGTCAGCGCCGCTGCCGAGCGCATCGCCCGCCGTCACCGCGAAAGCAGGACGCCCCTGCCCGGCTTCGGCCACAACCTGCACCGTCCGGATGACCCGCGCACACCGAAGCTGTTTGCGGTGGCCCGCGACGCCGGCGTCAGCGGCGATCACATCGCCGCCCTGCAGGCGCTGGGCGACGCCGTGGACCGCGTCTACGGCCGGCACATCACCATCAACGCCACCGGGGCGATCGCCGCCCTGCTGTCGGAAATCGGCATCCCGGTAGATGTCATGCGCGGGTTTGCGGTCATCACCCGCGCCGCCGGCCTGGTCGGCCACATCAAGGAAGAGCGCGAGAATCCGGCCGCCCGCGCGCTGTGGGACGCGGCCACGCACGCGGTCGAGTACTCCGGCAGCGCACTGTCGGACCGCACATGATCGAGCCCTCACTGAGCGAGCAACTCGCCGACTGGCAAATCGCCCGCCGCGGCGAAGGCTTCCAACCTGCCGACCTGGAAGCCGCCCGCCTGCTCGTCATGGACTGGCTGGGCTCGGCACTGGCGGGCCTGGGCACCGACACCGGCCGAATTTTCCTGGACTACGCGCGCCAGCAGCCCGCCGGCCGGGTCACGCTGCTGGGCCTGGACGAAGGGCGCGCGGTCGAGGTGGCTGCCCTGTGCAACGGTGCCGTGTCGCACATCGTCGAGATGGACGACGTGGAGCGGGCCTCGGTCACCCACCCGGGCGCCGTGGTGGTACCGGCGGCGCTGGCCACCGCCGAGCGGGCCGGAGCGAGCGGACACGACCTGCTGGCCGCGGTGGTGGCCGGCTACGAAATCATGGTGCGCGTCGGCGCCGCGCTCGGCCCGGAGCACTACTACCACTTCCACAACACCGCCACGGCGGGCGCCTTCGGCGCCGCGGCAGCGGCCGGCTGGCTTCTGAAGCTCGATCGCGAGCGGCTGGTGTGGGCGCTGGGCAATGCCGGCACGCAGGCCGCCGGCCTGTGGCAGTTCAACGAGGAAGGCGCGCTCACCAAGCCCCTGCACCCGGGACGGGCCGCCGCCAACGGCGTGCTGGCCGCCACGCTCTCGCGCCTGGGCCTGACCGGCGCCCGCCACATCATGGAGGGCGAACGTGGGTTCTTTGCCGGCCTGGCCCCCCACGGTGAACCGCTGAAGGTCGTGGAGCACCTGGGCGAGCCGGGCGAGTCCCTGCGGGTGCACGCCATCTCCATCAAGCCGCATGCGTCCTGCCGGCACACCCACGCGCCCATCGACGCGGCCATCGCCCTGCACGCGCAGCTGGCATCGGTCGACGACATCGACATCGTGAGCGTCGACACCTACCGGGCGGCCCTGACCCTGTGCGACAAGCCGGACCCGCACAGCGCGCCGGACGCCAAGTTCAGCCTGCAGTACTGCGTGGCCACCGCCCTGCGCCACGGCCGGGTCGGCCTGACGCAGTTCGACCCGGCGGCCTTGTCCGACCCGACCGTACGGGCACTGCTGGAGCGGGTGACGGTCACCGCCGATCCGGCACGCGAGGCGGCCTACCCGGCCACCTGGTCCGCCGGCGTGACGGTACGCCTGCGCGACGGGCGCACGGTGCAGGCGGCGCAGGATCGCCCCCGCGGCGACCCCGAGAATCCCTTGTCCGCGTCCGAGCTCACCGACAAGTTCCGCCAGCTCGCCGCCTATGGCGGCCTCGATCGCGCGCGCACCGATCAGGCGCTGGACTGGCTGCAGGGGCTCGATTCCGCACAGCCGCTGTCCCTGGTCACCCTGCGCGCGGCCGCCTCGCGCGAGTAACGCTCATGACAGACCACACATACGCCTTGAGCAACGCCTGGAACCAGGCCCGCCAGCGACTGGCCCTGCTCGAGGACGAACTCGACCCGGCCACCCGCCGGCGGCTGCTGGCCTGCGGCGTGACGGCCGGATGGCAGTGCCTGGAGGTCGGCGCCGGGGGCGGCTCCATCGCGCACTGGCTGTGTCAGCAGGTCGGCGCGGGCGGACGCGTGCTGGCCACCGACATCGACACCACCCTGGTGGCCGTCGACGCACCACCGAACCTGGAACTGGCGACCCACGACCTCACCCGGGATCCGTTGCCGCCGGCCGAGTTCGACCTGGTGCACTGCCGCTGGCTACTGCACCACCTGCCGGACATCGACGACGCCATCGGCCGCCTGCTCGGCGCCGTCAAGCCCGGGGGCGTGCTGCTGATCGAGGAACCCGACTTCTTCCCGGTGCACGCCGGTGCACCAGCGCTCTATGCCCGGTTCATGGACGCGCTGACGCGGGCGGTGGTGGCCCACACCGGGCGCGACTGCTACTGGGCGCGCAGCCTCCCGGCGATGCTGGAACACCATGGCCTGCAGGCGGTCGGGGCGGACGCACAAGCCGCCGTGTTGCACGGCGGCGAGCGCCTGGCGCGCTTCTACCGTCTCAGCGGTCAGCAGGCCCGCCCGCGGGTACTCGACACCGGCCTGCTGGCCGAAGCCGACTACGATGCCGCCCTCGATTTGCTGGACGATCCCGGCCTGTGGGCCTTCGGTGCCTGCACGGTAGCCGCCTGGGGCCGCCGACCGGCGTGAGCCCAAGCCCACGCCGGCGCGGCTGAGCGGACTCAGACGAAGCTGTCGTAATGAATGCGGTCCGGCGACACCTTCAGTTCGCCGCCGAGCATCTGCATGACGGCGTTGATCATCACCGGCGGGCCACAGGTGTAGAACTCGCATTCCTGCAGCTGGTCGGTCGGGATCTGTGCCTTCACCTGCTCGTGGATGAAACCGACCGCGCCGCTCCAGCCCCCGGCGGCGGCGGCGTCGGCGTCGGACAGCGCCGGCAGGAACTCGAGACGGTCACCGAAGCCCGGGAGGGCCTTCAGCTCGTCCTCGCCGCACAGGTCCTGCGGACCGCGGGCGCCATAGAAGAACTTCAGCTTGACGTCCTGCATGCCCGGTTCGGCCACCAGGCCGCGGGCGATGGACAGCATCGGCGCCAGGCCGGAACCACCGCCGATGCACACCACAGTGCGCGTAACGTCGGTGCGCAGGAAGGCCAGGCCGTAGGGCCCGTCGATCTCGATCCGGTCACCGACCTTCAGGTCGAACAGCGCCGCCGTGCCGGCACCGTTCGGCACCTTGCGGATGATGAACTCCCAGTGCCCGTCGGCATTGCGGATGTTGGACATCGAGTAGGCACGCGGCCCCTCCACGCCCGGCAGGTGCAGCAGCGCGTACTGCCCGGGCCGGAAATCGGCTGCCTGGTCGTCCTTGAACACGAACTCGCGAATGTCGTGCGTGAGATCGCGAATGGCCACCAGTTCACCGAAAAAGCGCCGCGGCGCGTCGACCGGCACGAACTGGTCATCGACGATCATCGGCTTGATCACGCAGTCGGTCAGCGGCACGCACTGGCAACCCAACAGCCGGCCACGCTGGCGATCGCGCGGGTTCAGACCGGGCGCCTCCTCCCACAGGGTCTGTACCTCGCCCTCGACGAGGTCGAACTTGCAGGTACCGCAGCCGCCCACGTTGCATTCGTAGGACAGGCCGACACCGGCCCGCAGCCCGGCCCGCAGCACCGTGTCGTCGGCATCGCAGGAGAATTCGGCACCGGACTGCTGCACGCGGATGGAGAACGCCTTGCTCATGGATCTACCTATGGTTATCGGGGGTCGTCGGGGTGGTTTCGGGGGGAGTTGGTGTTTCGTTGCCGCCACGGCGGCCGGCCAAGTTTAACCAAGCGTGCGGCGCCTCATGCCGGCTCGCCCTCGGCCAGCCACAGGCAACGCCCGCCACTGGCCTTGTCGATGGCGGCCAGGCGCGCCGCGTGCGCCTGCAGCTCGTCGGCGCTCGGCGCCAGCACCGCCAGCCGTGGCCGGTCGGCCCGCACGCGGGTTGGCCGCGCCGCCTCGACCGTGCCCGGCGACGCCGCGTCGTCACCCAGCGACAGGGTGACCTGGCCGCCGGTCATGGCCAGGTAGACCTCGGCCAGGATCTGCGCGTCCAGCAGCGCGCCGTGCAGGCTGCGGCCCGAATTGTCGACGCCGTAGCGGCGACACAGCGCGTCCAGGGTGTTGCGCTGGCCGGGGTGCAGATGCCGCGCCAGGACCAGCGTGTCGAGCACCGAGCACAGGGCATCGATGCTGTGGCCACCGTCCAGGCGCGCCAGCTCGGCGTTCAGGAAACCGACGTCGAAGGCGGCGTTGTGGATCACCAGCTCGGCGCCCCGCACATACTCGACGAACTCCCCGGCCACATCTGCGAAACGCGGCTTGTCGGCCAGGAACTCGTTGCTGATGCCGTGCACTTCGATGGCGCCGGCGTCGATCTCCCGGTCCGGCTGCAGGTAGTGATGGAAGTTGCGCCCGGTCGGCCGCCGGTTGAGCAGTTCCACCGCGCCGATCTCGATGACGCGATGGCCCTCGGCCGCCGAAAGACCGGTGGTTTCGGTATCGAGAACGATCTGCCTCATGCCCGGTGTTCCTGGACCGCGCCAAGCTCGTCGATGCCGCGATTGGCCAGGGCATCGGCGCGCTCGTTCTCGGGGTGACCGGTGTGTCCGCGAACCCAGGACCACTCCGCCTCGTGTGCCGACAGCAGCGTGTCCAGGCGCTCCCACAACTCGCGGTTCTTCACCGGCTTGCCGTCGGCCGTGCGCCAGCCCCGCCGCTTCCAGCCGGCCATCCATTTCGTGATGCCGTGCATCACGTACTGCGAGTCGGTCACGATGTGCAGGCGGCTGGGCCGCTGCAGCACCTCCAGGGCACGGATCACCGCCGTCAGTTCCATGCGGTTGTTGGTGGTGTTCGGCTCGCCACCCCACAGCTCGCGCTCCTGGGCGCCGTAACGCAACAGCGCGCCCCAGCCGCCAGGACCGGGGTTGCCGCGACAGGCGCCGTCGGCATAGATCTCCACCGCGCGGCTCACGCCGCCATCCGACCGGCCGGAACGCGCAGTGGGCGCCGCGCATAGACCGGCTTGCGTTGCCACTGCACGCGCAGCGGACGCACCGCGAACTGGCGCTTGCTGGCAGCCAGGCAGTACACCCCGCCGGCACGCGGCAGCAGGCGCGGACCGATGCGCTCCATCAGCTGGCTGTGGTGCAGTGCCCAACGCCGCTCCAGCGGCAGGCGAAAGAACGCCGTCGTCACGTCCTCCACCTGCATCGGCAGGCACGACAGGGCATGGCGCAGCTCGTTGACCGAACGCAGGTGCTCCGGCCACCAGTCGCGCGGGTGCGGACCGAAGCGCTCGGCCAGGCCACGCAGGCCGCACAGGCTCCATGGATTGAAACCGGCCACCAGCAGGCGGCCGAACGGCATCAGCACCCGTTCGGCCTCGGCCAGCACCGGCGCCGGATCGTCCACCTGCTCGAGCACGTGACGCAGGATCACCACCGCCGCACTGGCACTGGCCACCGGCCATGCCTTCAGGTCGCCGCACAGCGCGGTGCCGGACCCCGGCGCCGGCGCCATGACCACCGACCAGGCACGGCCGCCGACATCGTCCATCGGCAGCGCCGGCCAGGGACCGGGCACCTGCAGGACCAGCCCTTGCAGCCCGCTCGGCAGCAGCCCGAGCAGCAGCTTCCGCTCGGCCTGTGCCAGGGTCGCGGCCAGCGGATCGTGGAGGGACGCATCGGCGGTCATGTGCGCTCGCGCGGGGGCAACCGGTAACTGGGGAAGCTGTGGATTGTATGCAGCGCCGGAACCCCGCCTCAAGCCCGCCGCCGGATTCGTCCGACCGCGCCTTGCATGCCGGGAGCCAGGACCGATAATGCAACGCCCGCCACCGGAAGCCCTACCGTGAGCCTTGCCCCGCTGCGCCTGAAACGCAATGAACACCGCCGCCTGCGCGCCGGTCACCTATGGGTCTTCAGCAACGAGGTGGACACCGCCGCCACCCCGCTGACCGCCTTCACGCCCGGCCAGCTGGTGCGGCTCGAAAGCGACCGCGGCGCGCCGCTGGGCACGGCCTACGTCAACCCGCGCTCGCTGATCTGCGCCCGGCTGCTGAGCCGCCGGGTGTTTGACGAGGAGGCGCAGGTACAGGCCCTGCTGGGCCGTCGCCTGGCCGATGCACTGACCCTGCGCGAGCGCCTCCACGACACGCCGCACTACCGCCTGGTCCACGCCGAGGGTGACGGCCTGCCGGGGCTGGTGGTGGACCGCTACGGCGACCAGCTGGTGCTGCAGATCGGCACCGCCGGCATGGAGGCGCTGCGCGAACACGTGCTCGCCGGGCTGCGAAACCTGCTTCATCCGGCCGGCATCCTGGCCCGCAACGACGGTTTCGGACGTGATCTCGAAGGCCTGCCGCTCGGCCCGCCCGAGGTGCTGCACGGCACGGTGCCGGAATACGGCGAGGTCAGCGAGGGCGGCCTGCGCTTCGCGGTGCCGCTGCACGGCGGCCAGAAATCCGGCTGGTATTTCGACCAGCGCCCCAATCGCCAGCGCCTGCGAACCTACGTCGGCACCGGCCGGGTGCTGGACGTGTTCAGTTACGTCGGTGCCTGGGGCGTCCAGGCGGCCGCGGCCGGCGCCCGCGAGGTCCTGTGTGTCGACGCCTCGGCGACGGCCCTGGCCGGCGTGCAGGACAACGCCCAGCGCAATGGCCTGGCCGACCGGGTGACCACACGCCAGGGCGATGCCTTCGAGGTGCTGTCAGCCCTGCTGGCGGACGGGCAGTCGTTCGACACCGTCATCATCGACCCGCCGGCCTTCATCAAGCGCAAGCGCGATGCCGACGCCGGCCTGGAAGCGTATCTGCGCCTGAACCGCCTGGCCATGCAGTGCGTCGCGCCCGGCGGCTTTCTGGTCAGCGCCTCGTGCTCGCACCATCTGGCGGAAGCCGACTTCCGGGACGTGCTGCGCCGCGCTGTCCTGCCGCTGAACCGTCGCCTGCAACTGCTCGAACGCGGCCAGCAGGGCCCCGACCACCCGCAGCTGCCGGCCATGCCCGAAGCCGGCTACCTCAAGGTGGCCTTCTGCCGGGTGCTGTAGGTCGAGGTGATGGCCGTGGCACTGGACCCGCACCGCCCCGCCGGGACGCAGATCCCGAGGCTGCTGCGGTCCGAGATCGACACGGCCCTGACGGCGCTGCGCGGCACGCCGCACGCCAAGGCCGTCCACACAGCGCGCCGTCACATCAAGAAAGCGCGCGCGTTGAGCCGGCTGCTGCCGGGCGCGCCCGCCGACCGGGCGCTGCGCGATGCCGGGCGTGCGCTGTCGACCACACGGGATGCGGCGGTTCGCCGCCAGGTGATCGATGCGCTGCTGGCCGGCAGCCCCCCGGCCGCCA
>NZ_JBFJTF010000018.1:0-25088 GCF_041625615.1 Immundisolibacter sp.
AGGCCCAGTGCCGGCATCTGGTGTGTCCCTACCACGGCTGGACCTTCGACCTGGCCGGGCGCCTGATCAGCGTGCCCATGCGCGACCACCAGGCCGGCGGGTTCAACGAGGCCGAGCTCGGCCTGGTGGCGCTGGCCCGCGTGGACAGCTACCGCGGCTTCGTGTTCGGCAGCCTGAACCCGCAGCTGCCGTCGCTGACCGAGCACCTGGGTGCCGCGGCCGAGTTCTTCGACCTGTTCGCCGACCTGTCGCCGTCGGGCCACATCCGCATCGAGACCGGCGTCACCCGCTACCAGTTCCGCGGCAACTGGAAACAGCAGGTTGAGAACTCCATGGACGGCTACCACCCGGCGCTGGTCCACCACAGCTTCTTCGAGGACGTGCTGAAGCCGCGCATCGGCCGCGGCATGGGCTTCATCGTCGGCCCGCAGTCGCCGGCCAAGAGCGTGGCGCTCGGCAACGGCCACGCGCTGATCGACTTTCGCGCCTTCGACCGCAAGGCCATCCTCGGCGCCGACAAGCCGAAGTCCGAACAGGACTGGCACGACGCCGTGCGCGCCCGCCTCGCGGACCGCCCGGACTACGCCGAGGCGGTCATCACCTGCAACGGCGGCGACGGCTTCAACCTGCTGGTCTATCCGAACCTGGTGCTCATCAACAACCAGATTCGCGTCATCCACCCGGTCAGCTACGACCGCACCGAGGTGTTCGCCTACCCGGTCACGCTCGAAGACGTGGCGCCCGAGATCAACGCCGCGCGCATCCGCGCCCACGAGGACTTCTACGGCCCGGCCAGCTTCGGCGCGCCGGACGACATCGAGATGTTCCAGCGTCAGTGGGACGGCATGCTGCGCACGCCGGCCATGGAGTGGCTCTACTACGACCGCGGCCTGGATCAGGAAGAACCGCTCGGTGCCGACGGGCGCCAGTCCCACGTGTCCGACGAAACCGCCCACCGCGGCATCTGGCGGCGCTGGCTGCAACTGATGGAGGGCGCGTGATGGGCGAGTTCACCGACCGGCAGGCGGCGGTCGAGCGCTTCCTGTACCAGGAAGCCCGGCTGCTGGACGACAGGCACTTCGCGCAGTGGGTGGACCTGTTCACCGAGGATGGCCTGTACTGGGTGCCCTCCGGTCAGGACGGACCGGCCGAGCAGGCGGTGGCGCTGATCTACGACAACACGCACCGCCTGCGCGAGCGCCTGACGCGCATGGACAGCCGGGCCTTCTGGGCCCAGCAGCCGCCGACCCACACCACGCGCCTGGTCGGCAACGTGCTGATCGAGCCATCCGACGGGCCGGAGCTGGCCGTCGAGTGCCGCTTCATCCTGACGCTGCTGCGCCGCCACCGGCAGGCCCTGCTGTCCGGCGCGGCGCATTACCGCCTGCAGCCGGCCGGCGACAGCTTCCGTATCCGCCAGAAAGTGGTCACGTTGCAGGAACGCGACGAGGCCTTCGACAACCTGACCTTTCTCATCTGAGGCACACGGACGTGAATCAACCTCACCGCACACTGCCGGCGGGCCGCGACTGGGTGGACGTCGAGGCCGGCACGGCGGCCCGTGCCATCTTCACCGACCAGGCCATCTGGCAACTGGAACAGGAACGCGTGTTCGCCAGAAGCTGGCTGTTCCTGGCCCATGCGTCGGAACTCCCGCAGCCCGGCGACTACGTCACCCGCCAGCTGAGCAATGACCCGGTGCTGGTGGTGCGCGGCGAAGACGGCACCGTGCGCGCCTTCCACAACAGCTGCCCGCACCGCGGCACGCAGCTGTGCCGCGCCGACGCCGGCAACGCCAGGACCTTCCGCTGCCCCTACCACGGCTGGGTGTTCGGCCTCGAAGGCGAGCTCAAGCAGGCCGCCTACCCGCCGGAAATCGCCACCCTCATCGGCGCGGTCGGCGACGACCTGATCGCCATGCCCAAGGTGGCCGAGTACGCCGGCCTCATCTTTGGCAGCTGGGACCCGGACGCGCCCTCGCTGGACGACTACCTGGGCGATTCGCGCTTCTACATCGACCTTTTCGCCAACCGCAGCCCGGCCGGCATGGAAGTGCTCGGCCCGCCCCAGCGCTGGGTGTTCAACGCCAACTGGAAACTCGGCGCGCTGAACTTCGGCGCCGACGGCCCGCACGCCGCCAGCGTGCACGGGCCCATCACCTACCTCACCCTGAACGTGCCGCAGGACGTGGTGGTGCAGCAGCTGATGCACAGCCCGGCGGTGGACATCGGCAAGGGACACAGCTGCATTTTCCTGGAGCTGCCGCCGGAGGCACCGGACTACGCCGGCTTCTCGCCGCAGCTGGTGCCGCACTACCAGCGCACGCTCAACGCCGCCCAGCAACGCTTCATGGCGCGTGGCCTGACCAAGGTGATGACCAACTTCCCGAACACCTCGTGGGTGGAAAGCTCGGTGCGCTTCGACGGCACGTCGGCGCCGGTGCCGTTCTGCAACCTGCGCACCTGGCAGCCGCTCGGCGCCCAGCAGACCGAGGTCTGGAACTGGCTGCTGATCGAGAAGGAAGCCGCCGAGGAATTCAAGCAGGCCAGCTACGAGATCGGCATCCGCACCTTCAGCGTCGGCGGCACCTTCGACCAGGACGACGCCGAGGCCTGGGCCGCCATCAACCGTGGCTGCCGCGGCACCATCGGCGCCCGCTATCCGGTCGATTTCCGCGGCACCCGCTACTACCGGGACAAGCCGATCGCGGACTTTCACGGACCGGGCACGGCCTACCCGTCCACCTATTCGGAAATGTCCGAGTTCGCGCTGCTCATCCACTGGCAGCGCGTCATGCAGGGGAAGGAAACGTCATGAACCCGCAGGCGCTGCGCAAGACCATCCCGGACGGGAGCGTCCTCGACGACGGGGCATTTCGTGCCGTGTACGAGTTTCTGAGCCTCGAATCCGACTGCCTGGGCTGCGGTGACCTGCCGGCCTGGCAGGCGCTGCTGGCGCCCCAGATCCGCTACCGGGTGATGGCGCCGGCCTTCATGGATGCGGCCCGGCCGCGGCACTACGGCCGCGGCACCCCGTACTTCGATGACGACGCCGACAGCCTGGCCATCCGCGTGCGCCAGCTGAGCACGCCGAGCTTCACCATCGCCGAGAACCCGCCGACCATCGCCCGGCACTTCGTGACCAACATCCGGGCGGCGCGGACCGACGGGGGCATCGAGGCGCTCAGCAACGTGCTGGTGCTGCGCGTGCGCGCGACCGAACCCGAGCCGGCCGTGGTGTCGGCGCGGCGCGTCGACCTGCTGGTGGAAACGCCGCACGGGCTGCGCCTGGCCTCGCGCCTGGCGCAGCTCGATCAGGTCAGCGTGCGCCAGCCGAACCTCAGCTTCTTCATCTGACGGACCCGCCAATGTCCGTACCGGCCACGCCCCCTGTCGCCACCGCAAACGGGACCTGGAAGACCCCGCGCGCGGTGGCCGCCGGACCCTGGCCGCTGCCTTGCACCATCCGCCCGCCAACGGATGGTCTCAACCCGAGTGCTCTTCAGGAGGAGGAGCGGTACCGGTCGTGGACGTCGCACCGGCGACGACACCCGAACGGGCCGGACCCCCACCAGGAGACACGCTATGGACAGCTCTCTAACCCTACGCACAGCCGCAGGGCTGGCCTTGTGCGGCCTGCTGGCCGCCGGGCCGGGCCTGGCCGGTGCCGCTGAACTGCCGCCCGGCACGCGCATCGACGCCAGCAACGTCGATGCCGTGCAGGCCGACACCTTCGAAGGACACCGCATTGCCGACCTGATGCCGCCATCCATGGTGCAGGCGGTCAAGGAAGCCGGCATGGTCATCGACCTGAAGGCGTCGACGCCGCTGAAGTACAACCAGCGTGTCATCGAGGCCACCAGGCTGCAGGGCGACAAGGCCGGCATCGACGACAAGCGGCACCTGACCGGCTTCACCACCGGCATCCCGTTCATGAACATCAGCGACACCGACCCGCAGGGCGGCCTGAAGCTGATCTACAACATCATGCGTTCACCCTGGTTCGCCGACGCCGTCGACTTCGAACCGATGGTGTTCCTGACCACCACCAAGGCCCGCGGACTCAGCAAGGAGCTGCACACCAAATACGGCCGGCTGCTGCAGACCGGACGCCTGAGCCAGCCCTACACGCTCGGCGACGACGGCGTGGTCAAGCGCGAGATGCTGATGTTCACCTACCCGAACGACGTGCGCGGCGTCGGGACGCTGACGGTGCAGTACGAAGACGGCCGCCTGCCGGACGTGTACGCCTACATCAAGGCCGTGCGCCGGGTACGGCGCCTGTCCGGCAGCGCCTGGGCGGACCCGGTGATCGGCACCGACCTGCTGACCGACGAGACCTTCGGCCTGAACATCGACCCCACCTGGTACCCGGAGTACAAGATCACCGGCAAGCGCTGGATCCTGGCCTCGCTGCACAGCCAGTCCACCGGCGCCCGGCTCGACGCCAGCACGCCCGAGGCACGCTACGGGCAACTGGCCCTGCGGCCCGGCGACGGCATCGGCTTCACCGAGAACTTCGAGCCGCGGGAAGTGTGGACGCTGGAGGCGACCATGCCCCGGGGGCACCTGGCCAGTCGCAAGCTGATCTACGTCGACGTCGACCCGTACTACCCGCTCATGCACTGGCAGGAGATCTACGACCGCAAGAACGAACTGTGGCGCCTGCTGTACCACAGCTGGGTCAGCACGGTCCGCGACGACGGCCAGCCGGGCATTTACCCCAGCATCATCTGGGTGCCCGACCTGCAGCGCGAACGCGCCACCTGGGCCTACCTGAACCCGACCACGGCGCACGCCAACTTTGCCGACGCCGACCCGGCCAACTACAGCCCGCAGGCCATCCCGCGCCTGCTGCAGTAGCCGGCACGCCGGGCGGGCACCCGGTGCCCGCCCGGCTCAGCCGGTACGACCGACGATCTGCGCCGTGGCCATCAGCTCCTCCAGCAGTGCCATGGCGGCACAACCGGATGTGCTGAACGGGTCCAGTTGCGGCCGTTCCGAGTACTTCAGCAGGATCGACGGGTTGACCTTGTGCAGGTTGACCTGGCCCATGGTCCAGCCGCTGCAGTGCCGCTCGGTGATTTCCTGGTAATGCAGCAGCGTCACCGGGTCGTGGCGCTCGTCACGCACGATGCGGTTGTACAGGTCGTTGACCGCCGCGCGCCCGCCCTCGAGCAGCTGCATGTAGACATCCCCGCCGTAGCACAGGATGCCGGTGATGCCCTGCGCCGGGTTGCTGTGCCGCGACTCGTTCAGGATGGCCTCCAGGACATCCTGGGTCACGGCGCCACGGGCGCGACTGGCATACAGCAGGCGAACGAGCATGATGACCTCCGGTTAGCCGTGACTGCGCTGCAGCAGGGCCAGAAACTCCCGGCGCAAGCTGGCATCGGTCAGGAACACGCCGCGCATGACACTGTTGACCATCTTCGAGTCGGTGTCCTTGACGCCACGCCACTGCATGCAGAAATGATCGGCCTCCATGACGATGGCCAGCCCGTCCGGCTGCATGCGCTCCTGCAGCAGATCGGCCAGGCGGGTCACCGCCTCCTCCTGGATCTGCGGGCGGCTCATGATCCAGTCGGCCAGGCGCACGTACTTCGACAGTCCGATCAGGTTGGAGTGTTCGTTCGGCATCACGCCGATCCACACCTTGCCGATGATCGGACACAGGTGGTGCGAGCAGGCACTGCGGATGGTGATCGGCCCGACGATCATCAGTTCGTTCAGGCGCTCCACGTTGGGAAACTCGGTCACCTCCGGCGGCGGCGCGTAGCGGCCCCGGAACACCTCGTTCAGGTACATCTTGGCCACCCGGCGGGCGGTCTCGCGGGTGTTGTGGTCGCTGTCGGTGTCGATCACCAGGCTGCGCAGCACATCGACCAGCTTGTCCTCGACCTCCGCCTGCAGCAGGGGCAGCTCGTCGGCCTCGATGAAGGCGGCGATGTTGTCGTTGGCGTGGAAGCGCGCCCGCGCGCGCTCGATGCGCTCGCGGATGCGTGCCGACACAGGCGGGGCCAGCGCGCCGCCGGTGGGGGTATCGGGCTGATTCATCAAAGGAACCTGAAAACGGACCGGTATACCGATGCTAAACCGAATCCGCCGACCCCGGCACGGCGGCCGGTCCGCGCGCACAATGTTCGGGCTCACATCAGCCGCCAACGCCGATGCCGGACCTGACCTGCCCGCTGCCCATCACCGACTACCCGAACGTGCTGCTGGCGCACGGCGCGGGCGGCCAACTGATGCACCAGCTGCTCGACACACTGATCGTGCCGGCGCTCGGGCCGGCGCTGACCCCGGCCGGTCACGACGCCGCCGTGCTGCCCACACCGCCCGGCCAGCCGGCGCTGACCACCGACAGCTACGTCGTGCGCCCGCTGTTCTTTCCGGGCGGTGACATCGGGCGCCTGGCGGTCTACGGCACGGTCAACGACCTGGCCATGGCCGGCGCCGTGCCGCTGGCGCTGACCCTGGGGCTGATCATCGAGGAAGGCCTGCCCACGGAGACCCTGTGGCGGGTGCTGCTGTCGGTACGCGAGGCGGCGCTCGATGCCGGCGTGCGCATCGTCACCGGCGACACCAAGGTCGTCGAACGCGGCCACGGCGACGGCCTCTACATCAACACCGGCGGGTTCGGCACGGTGCCGCCGGGCGCCGGCCTGCATCCAGAGCGCATCCGTGCCGGCGACGCGGTGCTGGTCAGCGGCGACCTCGGCCGGCACGGCATCGCCGTGCTGGCACAGCGCGAGGGCCTGGCCTTCGAAAGCCCGGTGCACAGCGACTGCGCGCCGCTGCACCGCACCGTGGCAGCCCTGCAGGAGGCCGGTGTCGACCTGCACTGCGCGCGCGACCTGACCCGCGGCGGCCTCGCCGGCGCCGTGGTGGAGCTGGCCGCGGAAGCCGGCTGCGACATCGAACTCGACCAGGCCCGGCTGCCGGTCAGCGGGCCGGTGGCCGCCGCCTGCGAACTGCTGGGCCTGGACCCGCTGCAGGTGGCCTGCGAAGGCCGGCTGGTGGCCTTCGTGCCGGCCACCCGGGCGGACGCCGCCCTGGCGGTGCTGCGGTCCGCCACCGGCGGCGGACAGGCGCAGTGCATCGGCCGCGTCGCGCCCGGGCGCGGCCGAGCCATCCTGAACGGCCTGTTCGGCGTGGCCCGGCCGCTCGACCTGCCGGCCGGCGAGCTGCTGCCGCGCATCTGCTGATGCACGCCGGGCCCGCCGCCACACCGAACCCGGCGACCGCGCCGTGGTCCCACAAGGCGCGCAGCTGACGCCCAACCACGAGGATCACGCGACGTGGCCGATTCCCAACCTTCCAGCGACACCGCAGATGGCTGGCTGCGCGAAGGCGAGACCTGCTCGGTCGTCGCCCGGGCCGACCGGCTGGCCTTCCTGGTGGACGCCGCCGCGTACTTCAGTGCCCTCAAGGCAGCGGCCCAGCGCGCCCGCCACAGCATTCTCATCATCGGCTGGGACGTGCACAGCCGCACCCTGCTGGACCTGCCGGAACGCGCCGACCCGTCGCTGCCCAACGAACTGGGACCCTTCCTGGATCACCTGGTGCGCCGCCGGCGCGACCTGCACGTGCGCGTGCTGGACTGGGACTCGCCGCTGGTCTACGGCCTGGAACGCGAATGGCTGCCACAGGCGCGTTTCGACTGGTTCACCCACCCGCGCCTGTGCTTCGCACTGGACGCCTGTCACCCGCTGGGCGCCGCCCACCACCAGAAGCTGGTGATCATCGACGACGCGCTGGCATTCATCGGCGGCCTCGACCTGGCACGCAGTCGCCTGGACACCCCTGAGCATCTGCCCGACGACCCACGCCGCACCAACGCCGACGGCGCGGCCTACGGCCCGTTCCACGACATCCAGGTGGCCGTCGACGGCGCCGCCGCCCGGGCGCTGGCGCAGGAAGCCCGCGCCCGCTGGACCCGCGCCACCGGCGAGCACCTGACGCCGGCCAACGGCAGCGGCAACGTGTGGCCGGACGGCGTCGAGCCCGACCTGACCGACGTGCCGCTCGGCATCGCGCGCACCTACGGCGCCTGGCGCCAGCACCCCGAAGTGCGCGAGATCGAGGCCCTGCTGCTGGCGGCCATCGCCCGGGCCCGCCACGGCATCTACATCGAGAACCAGTACTTCGCCGCCAAGCACCTGGCGCTGGCGCTGGCCGAGCGCCTGCGCGAGCCGGACGGCCCGCAGGTGACGCTGATCCTGCCGCAGGAACCGACCGGCTGGCTGGAACAGACGGCCATGGGTATTACCCAGCGCTGCCTGCTGACACAACTGCGCGAGGCCGACCGGCACGGCCGCCTGGGCGTGTACGTGCCCATGCACGACGCGGCCGCCATCAAGGTGCACGCCAAGCTGATGATCGTCGACGACCGCCTGCTGACCGTCGGCTCGGCCAACCTCAACAACCGCTCCATGGGGCTCGACTCGGAGTGCAACATCGCGCTCGACGCCCGCGACCGGCCGGCCGCGGCGCAGGCCATCACCCGCCTGCGCCAGCGCCTGCTGGCCGAACACCTGGGCCGCGATGGGGAGCAGGTGGCCCGGCATAGCGGCGCCGGGGAGGGCAGCAACAGCGCCATCGAGGCCCTGAACGGACAGGCCCGCCACCTGGCCCCGTTCCCGGAGCACGCGCCCGATTCACTGGACACCGTCATCGCCGACACGCGTCTGCTCGACCCGGCCGCGCCGGCCGTGCCGGAGCAACTGGCCGACGAAATGATCAGCGGCGACGACCACCGCCGCAGTCTGCGCCACACACTGCTGCGCCTGGGCGCGGTGCTGGCGGTACTGCTGGCACTGGCCGCCCTGTGGCGCTGGGGGCCGCTGGGGGAATGGCTGGACGTGGCACGCCTGCAGCACTGGCTGACGCAGCTGCGCAGCGACCGCACGGCAACCGCCGTGCTGCTGGCGGTGTACGTGGTGGGCGGGCTGCTGATGTTCCCGGTGACCGTGCTGATCGCCGTCACCGGCGTGCTGTACGGCCCGCTGTCCGGGCTGGCGGTGGCCGGCAGCGGGGCGCTTCTGAGCGCCACCGCCGGCTACGGCGCCGGCGCCCTGCTCGGCCGGCGCACGGTGCGGCGGCTGGCCGGCCATGGCCCGGACGCCATCAGCCGCCAGCTGGCGCGGCGCGGCGTGCTGTCGGTGACGCTGATCCGCCTGCTGCCGCTGGCACCGTTCACGGTGGTAAACCTGGCAGCCGGCGCCTCGCACATCCGGTTTCGCGATTTCCTGCTCGGCACCGCCTTCGGCATGGCGCCGGGCGTGGTCGCCATCACCGTGTTCTCGGGCCAGATCGCCACCCTGCTGCGTCATCCGGACACCACCAACCTGGCCATCCTGCTGGCCGTGCTGGTGGCCATCGGCGGCTGTGCCCTGTGGGCCTGGCGGCGCTTTGCGCGCTGAGGCCGCGGCGCTGCGCGTCGCCACGTACAACATCCACCGCGCCATCGGCACCGACCACCAACGCAACCCGGCGCGCATCGCCGGCGTGCTGGGCGAACTGCGGGCGGACGTCGTCGGCCTGCAGGAAGTCGACTGGCACGACGAACCCGGCCGCCGGCACGCGCAGTTCGAATACCTGGCCCGGCTGCCCGGCTACGCGGCGGTGGCCGGCCCCAACCTGCGCGATCACCGCGGCCACTACGGCAACCTGCTGCTCACCCACCTGCCCATCCGCGCCGTGCGCCTGCACAACCTCAGCCTCGATGGCCGCGAACCGCGCGGCGCGGTGGACGTGGACCTGGCGCTGGGCGCCGGCAGCCTGCGGGTCATCGTCACCCACCTGGGCCTGCGCGTCGGCGAACGCTGGCGCCAGGCCTGGGCGCTGCGACGGCTGCTCCTGCAGGCACCGGACCGCCCCACCGTGCTGCTCGGCGACCTCAACGACTGGCTGCCGGGCAGTCCCACGGTGCGCCCGTTGCTGGCGCTGTGTGCCTCCCGCCGCCACCCGCGCACCTTTCCCTCCAGGCGGCCCGTGCTGGCGCTGGACCGCATCCTCACGCGTGCCCTGCCGATGCCGAAACCGCCTGTCGCGCACCGCAGTGCCACCGCGTGCGTGGCCTCGGACCACCTGCCGGTGGTGGCCGACCTGCCTGTGCCCGATTGACCACGACCATGCCGATCATTCCCGACTCCCGCGACCTTTCCTTCGCCTTCATCCGCGCCGGCGGCCCGGGCGGGCAGAACGTGAACAAGGTGTCGACCGCGGTGCAGCTGCGCTTCGACACCCGCGGCTTCACGCCCCTCGACGAGGCCGTGCGCGCACGCCTCCGGCACCTGGCCGGGCGCCGCCTGAACGCCGACGGCGTGCTGGTGATCGAGGCACGGCGGTTCCGTACCCAGGAACGCAACCGTACCGACGCCCTGGCGCGGCTCGAGGCGCTGCTGGAGGCCGCGCAGCAGGCGCCGCGCACACGGCGCGCCACGCAGCCCTCGCGGGCCGAACGCCAGCGCCGCCTGGATGCCAAGCGCCGGCAGCAGACAGCCAAGCAGCGCCGGCGCCGGCCCGACCTGAACGAGTGACCGGTTGGCCAGGGTTCGTGAGACCATTGATCGTCCGAGGAAATGCTGAACAATTCCGCGCATGGAGTGTTCAGCTCGCCGCAGCGCCGCACGTGCCCGCGCTGCACGGCGTGAGTCAGGGGTTCAGGCCCTCGACTCGCGCCGGGGCATCCCCCCCGGGCGGGAAGCGCCGAACGAAACGGCGGTTCCCTAACCGCTCCCCCGTCAGGAGAACGCCATGCCGGAAGCCTTCATCTACGACGCCGTGCGCACGCCGCGCGGCCGCGGCAAACCCGACGGCGCACTGCACCAGGTGCCGCCGATCCGCCTCGCCACCACGGTGCTGAACGCACTGCGCGACCGCCTCGAACTGGACACCGCCCACGTGGACGACGTGGTCCTGGGCGTGGTGAGTCCGGTCGGCGAACAGGGCTCGAACATCGCCCGTGTGGCCGCGCTCGAGGCCAACTACGCCGAAACCGTGGCCGGCGTGCAGATCAACCGCTTCTGCGCCTCCGGCCTGGAGGCGGTCAACATGGCCGCCGGCCAGATCATGGCCGGCCAGTCGGACCTGGTGGTCGGCGGCGGCGTCGAGTCCATGTCGCGCATTCCCATGTCGGCCGCCGGTGGCGCCTGGTATGCCGACCCGCAGGTGGCCTTCCACAGCCACTACGTGCCGCAGGGCATTTCGGCCGACCTCATCGCCACCCTGTACGGCTACTCGCGCGCCGACGTCGACGCCTACGCCGCCCAGTCGCAGGCACGCGCCGCGCAGGCCTGGGAGGAAAAGCGCTTCGCGCGGGCAGTGATACCGGTACACGCGGTGGACGGCGCCGTGCTGCTGGACCACGACGAGCACCGCCGCCCCGGCACCACGGTCGAGAGCCTCGCCTCGCTGCCGGCCGCGTTCGAGAAATTCGGCGCCGAGTACGGATTCGACGCCGTGGCCCTGCAACGCTACCCGCAGCTCGAACGCATCGAGCACGTGCATCACGCCGGCAACTCGTCGGGCATCGTCGACGGCGCGGCGGCCGTGCTGGTCGGCAGCCGCGAGGCGGGCGAACGGCTGGGCCTGAAGCCACGCGCCCGCATCCGCGGCTTCGCCTCGATCGGCACCGAGCCGACCATCATGCTCACCGGACCGGCACCAGCCACGCAGAAGGCCCTCAAGCGCGCCGGCATGAGCCCGGCGGACATCGACCTGTACGAGGTCAACGAGGCGTTCGCCGCCGTGGTGCTGCGCTTCGCCGACCTGGTCGGCGTGCCCATGGACAAGATCAACGTCAACGGCGGCGCCATCGCGCTCGGCCACCCGCTGGGTGCCACCGGCGCCATGCTGCTGGCCACCGTGCTCGACGAACTGGAGCGGCGCGACCTCGCCACCGGCCTGGTGACGCTGTGCATCGGCGCCGGCATGGGCACCGCCACCATCATCGAACGGCTGTGAGGAGAACGCGATGATCGACTACCGCGTGGACGACGACGGCATCGCCATCGTCACCTGGAACAACCCCGACAGCCCGGTCAACACCCTCACCGACGCCTCGCTGGCCGCCTACGAGACGGCCATGGACCGCGCCCTGGCCGACACCGCGGTCAGGGGCATCGTCGTGACCAGCGCCAAGCGCGACTTCATCGCCGGCGCCGACGTGCACAACTTCCTGGCCGCGCGCAGCGTGCAGGAGCTGGAAGCGCGCAGCCGGCGCGCCAGCGCCCTGATCCGGCGCCTGGAAACCGCCGGCAAGCCCCTGGTGGCGGCCATCAACGGCACCGCCCTGGGCGGCGGACTGGAAATCACGCTCGGCTGCCACCACCGGATCGCCGCCGACAACCCCAAGACCCGCCTTGGCCTGCCGGAAGTCACCCTCGGCGTGCTGCCCGGCGCCGGCGGCACGCAGCGCCTGCCACGGCTGATCGGCATCCGCGCCGCCGTGCCGCTGATGGCGGAGGGCAAGCGCCTGCCGGTGGCCGACGCCCTGAAGGCCGGCATCGTCCACGCCGTGGTACCGGCCGACCAGCTGATCGACCAGGCCCGGGCGTGGATCCTGGCCGGCGGCGAGGCGCTGCAGCCGTGGGACCGCAAGGGCTTTCGCCTGCCCGGCGGCGATCTGACCCATCCCGGCCTGCAGGAATTCATGTCGGTGGTCATCGCCAAGGTGCACGAGCGCACCGCCGGCAACTACCCGGCGCCGCTGAACATCCTGTCGTGCGTCTACGAGGGAACCGGCTCGCCCATCGACGCCGGCCTGGACATCGAAAGCCGCTACTTCGGCGTCACGGCCGCCACCGTGCAGGCCGAAAACCTCATCCGCAGCGGCTTTCTGGCCCTGAACGACGCGCGCAAGCTGAAGGCCCGCCCCAAGGACGTGCCGAAGGCCGAGTTCCGCAAGGTGGGCGTGCTCGGCGCCGGGCTGATGGGCAGCGGCATCGCGCACGCCTGCGCCAGCGCCGGGCTCGAAACGGTGCTGCTGGACCGCGAGCAGGCGCTGGCCGAACGCGGCAAGGCGCACGCCGAGAAACTGCTCGGCCGCGAGGTGGAGCGCGGGCGCCTGGACGCGGACGGCCGCGCGGCGGTGCTCGCCCGCATCACGCCGACCGCCGACTACGCCACGCTGGCCGGCTGCGAGCTGGTCATCGAGGCGGTGTTCGAGCAGCGCGAAATCAAGGCCGAGGCCACCCGCCGCACGGCGGAGGCCACCGGGCCCGACGTGCTGTTCGGCTCGAACACCTCCACCCTGCCGATCACCGGCCTGGCCGAGCACTGGCCGCGGCCGGACAACTTCATCGGCCTGCATTTCTTCTCGCCGGTGCACCGCATGGCGCTGGTGGAGGTGATCCGCGGCCGCCAGACATCGGACGCGTGCCTGGCCCAGGCGCTCGACTTCGTGGCGCGCATCGGCAAGACGCCGGTGGTGGTCAACGACAGCCGCGGCTTTTTCACCAGCCGCGTGTTCACCACCTATTTCGAGGAAGGCATGGCCCTGCTGGCCGAGGGCGTGGCACCGGCCCTGATCGAGAACGCCGGCCGCCAGACCGGCATGCCGCTCGGCCCGCTGGCGGTGGCCGACGAGGTGGCCCTGGACCTGCTGCACAAGGTCATCACCCAGACCCGGGCGGACCTGGGCAGCGCCTACACCGCGCCGGCATCGGCGCCGGTGATCGAGCTGTTCGTGGAAAAGCTCGGCCGGGTCGGCAAGAAGGCCGGCAAGGGCTTCTACGACTACGCCGACGGCCAGCGGCGCCTGTGGCCGGGCCTGGCCGAACAGTTCCCGGTGGCCGCCACGCAGCCGGACGTGGCCGCCGTCAAGCAGCGCCTGCTGCACATCCAGGCGCTCGAAGCCATGCGCTGCCTCGACCAGGGCGTGGTGGGGAGCACCACCGACGCCGACGTCGCCTCGTTGCTCGGCTGGGGCTTTCCGCCGTGGACCGGCGGCGTGCTGTCCTACGTGGACACGGTGGGCCTGGACCGCTTCGTGGCCGAGTGCGAGTCGCTGGCAGCGCATGCCGGCGACCGTTTCGCGCCACCGGACTCGCTCAGCAAACTGGCCGGCAGCGGCCGCAGCCTGCGCGACGCGCGCTGACATCCAACCCGCGACAGGGAAACACCCGTGGACTACCAGGACCTGCTGTACGCCGAACAGGACGGCGTCGCCACCATCACCATCAACCGGCCGGAGGTGTACAACGCCTTTCGCGCCCAGACCGTCGAGGAGCTGATCCACGCCTTCCAGCGCGCCGGCTGGAACCCGGACATCGGCGTCATCGTGCTGACCGGCGCCGGCGACAAGGCGTTCTGCACCGGCGGCGACCAGAAATCCCACGCCGGCAGCTACGGCGGCCGCGGCACCATCGGCCTGCCGGTGGAAGAGCTGCACACCGTCATCCGCGACGTGCCCAAGCCGGTGATCGCCCGCGTGCAGGGCTACGCCATCGGCGGCGGCAACGTGCTGGCGGTGCTGTGTGACCTGACCATCGCTTCCGACAAGGCCCAGTTCGGCCAGGTCGGACCCAAGGTGGGGTCGGTCGATCCGGGCTTCGGCACGGCGTATCTGGCGCGCATCGTCGGCGAGAAGAAGGCCCGCGAGATCTGGTACCTGTGCCGCCGCTACAGCGCCGAGCAGGCCGAGCGCATGGGCCTGGTCAACGCCGTGGTGCCGCATGATCAGCTCGACGCCGAGGTCGCCGTCTGGTGCGCCGAGATCCTGGCCAAGAGCCCGACCGCGCTGGCCATCGCCAAGCGGTCCTTCAACGCCGACAGCGAGCAGATCCGCGGCCAGGCCTCGATGGGCCTGCAGGCGCTGTCGCTGTACTACGACACCGAGGAATCGAAGGAAGGCGTGCGCGCCTTCAACGAAAAGCGCCCCCCCGAGTTCCGCAAGTACCAGAAAAAATGATCTACGACGCCCCGGACTGGTTCCACGACGCAGTCGGCACGCCGGCCCAATCGCACTGGGTACAGGTCGACGGCTGCGCCATCCACTACCGCCGCTGGGGCGAATCCGGCCCGCCCCTGCTGCTGGTGCACGGCGGCGGCGCACACAGTCACTGGTGGGACTTCATCGCGCCGTGGCTGGCCACCGATCACCGGGTGGCGGCCATGGACCTGTCCGGCATGGGCGAGAGCGGCCGGCGCGAGCAGTACCTGATGGACGACTTCGCCGCCGAGGCACTGGGCGTGTGCGAGGACGCCGGCTTCGGCAGCGACGTGACGCTGGTCGGCCACAGCCTGGGCGGCGCGGTGTGCCTGCGCGCCGCCGCCAACCGACCCGAGCGGGTCGGCGGGCTGGTGATGGCCGACTCGCCGATCCGCCCGCCGGGTTTCCAGTTCCCCGGCACGGCGCGCAACCCGCTGCGCCAGCCACGGCGTGACTATCCGGACTTCGACAGCGCCCTGGCGCGCTTTCGGCTGATTCCCGAGCAGCCGTGCGAGAACGGCTACATCCTGGACTACATCGGCCGGCGCTCGATCATCGAAACCGCCGAAGGCCATTTCACCTGGAAGTTCGACGACCGGGGCCTGGCCCACATCACGGTCGGCGAGCAGGCCGAGGAGCTGCGCCACCTGCGCTGCCGCATCGGCATCCTGTACGGCGACAGGAGCAAGCTGTTTCCGCCTGAAGTGCGCACCTACGTCCACCAGCTGGTGGACAAGCGCGGCCCGGTGGCGGCGATTCCGGAATCACACCACCACCTGTTCCTGGACCAGCCGCTGGCCTTCGTGGCGGCGCTGCGAACGCTGCTGGCCGACTGGCACGCGCTGTAACGGCGCACCGGGACAAAAAAAACCCGGCCAGGGGGGCCGGGTTCAAAGATTAACCCGCTCAGGGAGGGGAAGCGGGTGATACCTCGCAGAGGTCTCGCTAGGTAAGACGCAGGGGCCGAAAAAAAGTTTCGCCCCTCAGCGACGATTTTTTTCCGCCGCGGCGGCCCGCCGGCGGCGCGCCGTTTTCGGGTCCACACGCAGCGGCAGGAACACCTCCAGGCGGTCGCCTTCGGCCAGTGGTGCTTCCGGCTCCACCGTCCGGCCGTACACGCCCAGCGCGGCGCCCTCGGGCAGCGCCAGACCGGCGGCCTGCAGCGCCTGCCCGGCGCGGGTGCCGGGCGGCAGGTCGAGCGTGCGAACCTGATAGCCGCCGTCGGCCTGCGGCCAGGCAATCTCCACCTGCATGGCGTCAGCGCCGTCCGTACAGGGCGTCCGCACGGCGGCTGAACGAATCGACCAGCCCGTCGGCGATCACGCCCAGTACCGGCCCCAGCGCCGCCCCCAGCAGCCGCCCGGCCAGGGCATAGGCAATGTGGAAACCCACCCGCGTCTGCGGCAGATCGTCGGCGCCGACGTCGTCGAAGCTCCACACGGCGTGAAAGCGGCTGAACGGCCCCTCCACCAGGCGCAGTTCCACCCGTTGGTGCGGCACCAGCAGGTTGCGCGTAGTAAGCCGCTTGTGCAGCCCGGCCATGGCCATGTCCAGACTCGCCACCATGCTGTCCTGGTCACGCTGCAACACCCGCGCCGACGAACACCAGGGCAGGAACTGCGGGTACGACTCGACGTCGTTGACCAGGCTGAACATGTGCTGCGGTGAGTGTGCCACCACCACCGACTTGCGTATCTCGCGAACCGCCGCCATTCGATGCTGTCCCGTGTCCGTGCGTGGGCCATTCATGATAACCAAGCCGCCCCCGGCGACCGGTTCCCCTACAATGCCCAACCCTTGCCTGCCGCCATCTGCCCATGTCCAGCTCCGCCAACATCGTCGTCAACAAGAAGGCGCGCCACGACTACTTCATCGAGGACCGCTTCGAGGCCGGCGTGGCGCTGGAAGGCTGGGAGGTCAAGAGCCTGCGGGCCGGGCGGGTGCAGCTGGTGGACAGCTACGTCATCCTCAAGAACGGCGAGGCCTGGCTGCTGGGCGCGCTGATCACCCCGCTGCCGACCGTGTCCACCCACTACGAGCCGGACCCGCGCCGCACACGCAAGCTGCTGCTGCACCGCGAGGAGCTGAGCAAGCTGATCGGCGCCGTCGAACGCAAGGGCTACACACTGGTCGCCCTGTCGCTGTACTGGAAACGCGGCAAGTGCAAGGCAGAGGTGGGCCTGGCCAAGGGCAAGCAGGCGCACGACAAGCGCGCCAGCGAACGCGACCGCGACTGGCAGCGCGAACGCAACCGGCTGCTCAAGCCGAGGTGACACCGCGCCACGCTGGCGTGGAACTCCCAGCCCGGCTATGCTGTCTTACTCAACGACTTTGGGGGCGACCTGGCTTCGACGTGGGTTACGAACCCTGAGGTGCATGCCGAGGTGCAGTGACCTCGTAAATCACGCTGCAAAAAGATAGTTGCCAACGACGACAACTACGCACTCGCTGCTTAAAACCCAGTAGGGTGCCGTCTGACCGGATGTGCCTGTGCGTCCGGGGTTCAGGCGTCGACACACACAGGCTCGCGGTGCGGCCTGCCTGGAGCCAACCCGCTAAAACCCTGACAGGATCGCCGGTCGCCTTCCCTGCCCGTCGGGTGGTGGCCGGTTAAAACAATAGACTGGGATAAGCATGTAGAGCCGAAGGCAGAGGACTTGCGGACGCGGGTTCGATTCCCGCCGCCTCCACCACTATCTCTTAATAAAATCAAGCACGTGACGACGAAAAGGCCGCCCGCAACGCGGCCTTTTTTTTGCCCCGAGGCCTGCCTGGGTAATTTCCGTTCGCGGCGCCCGACTGTTGCGTGGTCCGTCTCCGTGCCCGTTATGCTGCTCAGCCGCTCCCGCCCCGCGCAAGGCTCGGTGTCGACCGCCGGCTTGCGGACCAGAGCGCACTCGGTCGGCCCGGTCGGAAATCCGGGCACGCAACTGCCGGCCTTGCTCGAGTTGCGGGACCTGTTGGCACTTTGAGTGCCGAACGACGCTCGCACGCAACCGCAGGAGGCAACACGTGGATGAGCTCTCCCTTCTCGTGGACCTGCACCGGGACGGCCCACGCCAAGGGCCCGGCGGCGACGACGAAACGCGCCTTGCCATCACCCTGTCCGGCCTGAGCGGCCGCACGGGCCTGAAGATTGCCGACATCGGCTGCGGGACCGGTGCAGCCGCGCTCGTGCTGGCGAAGGAACTCGATGCCTCGGTGATCGCCGTCGATTTCCTGCCGGACTTTCTGCATCACCTCGGTAGCGTCGCGGCACGCGAGCACCTCGACGGACGGATCGAGACGCTGGCCGCTTCGATGGAATCGCTCCCGTTCGAGGAGCAATCCTTCGACGCCATCTGGTCGGAAGGCGCCATCTACAACATCGGCTTTGCAAACGGCATCAGGGCCTGGCGTCGCTTCCTGAAGCCGGGCGGCATCCTGGCCGTGTCCGAGCTGACATGGCTGACGCAAGACAGACCTGCCGCACTTCAGCAGTACTGGCTCCGGGCGTACGACGAAGTGGATACGGCATCGGCCAAAATGGCGATCCTGGAACGACACGGCTTCGCCCCGGTGGGGTACTTCGCGCTCCCGGAACGCTGCTGGCTGGACAACTACTATCGCCCGATGCGGGCCCGTCTGGCGCCGTTCCTGGAACGCCACGGCCACTCGGAAGCGGCAACGGCCATCGCGGCTGCGCAAGAGCACGAGATCACCCTGTACGAACAACACTCGGCCTTCATCGGTTACGGCTATTATGTGGCGAGAAAAACTGCCGATTGAGCCGCTCATATCGGATCGATGACAGGGCAATCGATGCGGGGGACCCCTGTGGGAACCCCCGGCGCCTTAATCATAAGAAATGGATTTTATTGGCGATTTCATTTTCGCCACCTCCACCGTTACCGAATTTCCGCCCCTTGGTGGAAATTCACGGAAAGCGCCCTGATCGGCGCTTTTTTCGTATCTGGACCCGGCCTGCCCGCGGGCGTGGATCGAGCACGCGCCGGCCAGCCGCCGGCCGACAGCCGGGCCGGCGGGGCTCACGGGGGCATCCGACCCATCTGCTTTCAACCCATCGGTTTTCAGAAGGAGCGTTGTTCTGTATGACTCTGGCCTTCGTCGCGATAGTTTGTGGCCTGGCACTCCTGGTATGGAGCGCCGACCGTTTTGTGGAGGGGGCCGCCACCACCGCCCGCCACTTCGGCATGCCACCCCTGCTGATCGGCATGGTGATCGTCGGCTTCGGCACCTCCGCGCCGGAGATGGTGGTGTCCGCCCTGGCCGCCTCGCAGGGTAAACCGGGCATCGCGCTCGGCAACGCCTATGGCTCGAACATCACCAACATCGCGCTGATCCTCGGTGTGACCGCCCTGATCAGCCCCATCGCCGTGCATTCGCAGGTGCTGCGCAAGGAACTGCCCCTGCTCACGCTGGTGACCGCGCTCGCGGCCTGGCAACTGTGGGATGGCCAGATCACCCGGCTCGATGCGGTGGTGCTGCTCGCCGTGTTCGGCGGGCTGGTGGGCTGGACCCTGTGGCAGGGGCTGCAGAAGAATGGGGATGCGCTGGGCAGTGAAATGGCGCAGGAGCTGGACGTCCGTGTCATGCCGGTCCGCCGGGCGGTGTTCTGGTTGGTGGCAGGCCTGCTGCTGCTCATCCTGAGCTCGCGCATCCTGGTCTGGGGCGCGGTGGAAATCGCCCAGGGTTTCGGCGTCAGCGACCTGATCATCGGCCTGACCATCGTCGCGGTCGGCACCTCGCTGCCGGAACTGGCCGCGTCGGTCATTGCCGCGCGCAAGGGCGAGCACGACATCGCGCTCGGCAACATCCTGGGCTCCAACCTGTTCAACACCCTGGCGGTGGTGGGCATCGCCGGCGCGATTCATCCGCTGGCCGTCGGGCCGGAGGTCTTCAACCGGGACATGCTGGTCATGGCCGCGGTGACCGTGTCGCTGTTCGTTTTCGGTTACGGGTTCCGGGGACCGGGGCGCATCAACCGCATCGAAGGCACGGTGCTGCTGGCCGTTTACCTGGCCTACGTGACCTATCTGATCGGCACGGTTTTCGGCGGGCAGACGTAGGCAGTCCGCCTTCCGGCGTGGCCGCCAAAACGACGCCGGAACACCGAACACGAAACTGCGGTGGTTTCAGCGCCCCGGGCACCGTTATCGGTCGTGCGGCCGCGAGGCCACCATCAACGGCATGGGGCAGGCACGCTGCCGCGCCGGGGACAGCGACCCGCCCTGATAGGCTATGCGCGTTTTCCACGCGCTTGCCGTACCAGTGGGCCCGCTGGAAGGCGGCCTTCGGCGCTGCCCACAGTGTGTTACGGCTCCCCGCGGCAGCGACCAGACTCCCGAGTAGCCACGTCGTGAACCCATCCAGACATCAAACCGAAGCGACCGACGTCACCACGCCAACCCCGGAACAGCCCCAGGCCGCCTCCGCCGAAGGCGCCCTGCGCCATGCGCTGAGCAACGGCATCACGGCGTTCCTGTTCGCCGCCACCGGGCCGCTGGCCATCCTGATCACCGTCGGCCGCAGCGGCGGCCTGTCACAGGCGGACATCGCCTCGTGGATCTTCGGCGCCTATGGTCTCGGTGGCCTGCTGACGCTGTGGATGTGCTGGCGTTACCGCCAGCCACTGGGCCTGGCCTGGACCATTCCGGGCGCGCTGCTGCTGCCGCCGGCGCTCGATCACCTGAGCTTTGCCGAGGTGATCGGCGCCTACTGGGTGACCGGGCTGCTGATTACCGTGCTCGGTGCCAGCGGCGTGGTCAGCCGGGTGATGCGGCGGGTGCCGATGCCCATCGTCATGGGCATGGTGGCCGGCGTGTTCCTGCCGCTGGGCGTACGGGTGATCACGGCCTTCACCGACCTGCCGGTGGTGGCAACCATCACCCTGGCCACCTTCGTGCTGTTCACGGTGCTGCCTACGCTCGGCCGGCGCGTGCCGCCGGTGCTGGCGGCGCTGCTGGCCGGTGTGCTGGCGGCGCTGCTGCTCGGCGCCATGCAGCCGTTGGGCCCGTCCACCGGCCTGCTGGCGACGCCCAGGCTGTACACGCCGGCGTTCTCCGTGCAGGCGCTGCTGGAGCTGGTGGTGCCGATGGCGGTCACCGTGCTGGCCATCCAGAACGCCCAGGGCTTTGCCGTGCTGCAACAGGCCGGCCACAGCGCGCCGGTGCGGGCGGTGACGGTGGCCTGCGGCCTCGGCAGCCTGCCGTTCGCGGCGGTGGGTTCCGTGCCGACCTGCCTGACCGGGCCGGTGAACGGCATCCTGGTGGCCAGCGGCGAGCGCGGGACACACTGGCTGGGCGGTCTGGTGTTCGGCGTCATCATGGTGCTGTTCGGCCTGTTCGCGCCGGCCGCGACGCGGCTGGCGCTGGCGCTGCCGATGTCGCTGATCGGCCTGCTGGGCGGCCTTGCCATGCTGCGCGTGCTGCAGGGCGCCTTCCAGAGTGCGTTTCGTGGCCGCTGCCCGCTGGGCGCCATGGTGGCCTTCGTGGTCACGGTGGCCAACGTGCCCATCCTGAACATCGGCGCGCCGTTCTGGGGCCTGGTGTTCGCCTTCGCGGCGTCAGCGCTGCTGGAGCGTGACGACCTGCGCGAGGCCATGCACGGGCGCTAGGCCCGGCGCGGGTTCAGCGCTCCCCCAGCACCGCCGCCAGGGCGGCGTCGATGGTCGGGTGGCAAAAGCGGTAACCGGCCTGACTGAGCCGGCCGGGCACGACCCGGCTGCTGGCCAGCAGCATCTGCTCGCCCATCTCGCCGAACAGCGCGCGCACCACCGGCGCCGGCAGCGGCAGGCGCGCCGGCCGATGCACGGCACGCCCAAGCGCCGCCGCGAAGTCGCGATACGGCACGGCTCCCGGCGCCACGAAGTTGACCGGCCCGGCCAGCGCCGGCGTGTGCATGGCAAACCGCACCATCTGCACCAGCTCCGGCAGCGCCACCCAGCTGAACCACTGCCGGCCGCTACCCACCGGCCCGCCAAGGCCCAGCCGGAACGACGGCAGCAGGCGCTGCAAGGCCCCGCCGCGCGGGCTCAACACCACGCCGAAACGCGCCTGCACCACGCGCACGCCCGCCTGCGTCAACGGTGCCGCCAGCGGTTCCACCTGCCGGCACACATCGGCCAGGAAACCCTCGCCCGGGCCGTCCTCCTCGTCCGCCGGACGGTCGCCGGTGTCGCCATACCAGCCGACCGCTGATGCCATCAGCACCAGTTCCGGCGGCTGCGGCCGTGCCAGCAGCGCCGCCACCAGCGTGCGCGCGCCGTCGACGCGGCTTTGGACGATGCGCCGCTTCTTGGCGGCGGTCCAGCGCAGGCTGCCGGCGTTCTCCCCGGCCAGATGAATCACCACCTGCGGGTTCAGGTCGGCCGGCAGCACACACACGCCGGCGGCGGGATTCCAGCCGGCCACACCGGCCGGCACCTCGCCGCCGAACCGGGGCAACGGCACCACGCGGTGCCCGTCCGCCTGCAACCCCTGCGTGAGCGCCCCGCCGACGAGGCCACTGGCACCGGTAACGAGCACCGTTTTCATGTTCATCCCCCCGGGCACACACGCCACGCGGCAACCATCCGGCCTGACCGACACGCCAGCCATCCGTCGCGATACCTTTACACTCGATCGGCAACAAAGCGAGCGCCGGACCCGCCACCGCGCCGCCCCACACAGAGGAGAGACCCATGGACATGCCCACCCGCAGCGCCGACGCCTACGCCTGGCCGAGCGCGCCGAACGCCATCCCGCGCGACATCTTCCACCGCGACGACATCTTCCAGGCCGAGATCGAGCGCATCTTCCACGGCCCCTACTGGCACCCGGTGGCGCATGACGCGGAAATCCCCAACCCGCACGACTACAAGACGTTCACGCTCGGCGAGCGGCCGCTGCTGATCAGCCGTGGCGCGGATGGCGCCGTACGCGCCTTCGTCAACGCCTGCAGCCATCGCGGCGTGCTGCTGGTGCCGGGCTTTCGCGGCCACGGCGAGCAGCATGAATGCCCCTACCACCGCTGGTCCTTCGACAGCGCCGGGGAACTGCGGGTATGTCCGGGCGAGGACGACTTCATCGCCGGTTTCGACAAGGCCGACTTCGGCCTGCCGCCGGTGCGGCTGGAGACCCTCCACGGCCTGCACTTCGTCACGCTGGACCCGGCCGCACCGCCGCTGACGACATTCCTTGAAGGCATGCAGGATGTCATCGGCCGCATCCTCGGCGGCGACGGCCGGCTCACCCTGCTCGGCTACCAGAAGGTCGTCTTCAACTGCAACTGGAAGGCCTACTTCGACCAGGACGGCTGGCACGCGCCCATGCTGCACGCCGCGTTTCGCATGCTGAACTGGGTCGGCGGCAAGGGCGTGCTGTCCGGCACCCATCAGGGTCACCGCAACGCGCACTACGAGATCGTGCCCAACCGCAAGCCGCCGCTGATCCAGGACCCCAGCGTCATCGCCTACGAGCACCGGCCCGAGGACGGCGGCCAGCTGGCCATCCTGTTCCCCACCACCAACATGAACAAGCAGATGGACACCATGACGGTGCGCTACGCCGTGCCGCTGGACGCCCACCGCACCGAAGTCCACTACACCTACTTCGCCCACCAGGACGACGACGACGCCACCCGCCGCCACCGCCTGCGCCAGTCCTCCAACATGCTGGGGCCGAGCGGGTTCATCACGCTCGAGGACGGCGCCGTGTTCAACCGCATCACCAAGGCGCGCGGCGCCACCGGCAACAACTACATGGTCAAGGGCATGCGCCTGGACGCCAACCCGTACACCGACTCGCAGCAGAACGACGAGATGCAGTGCGTGGTGTTCTGGGACGCCTACCGGCGGGCGCTGGGAATGACCCGCGCCGACTGAGCGGGATCGCTCCCGGCCCGGACGCCGCACGACGCCCGGGCCGGAAACATGGCGGCCTCAGAACAGGCCGGGCAGGTGGATCAGCTGCGTCTCGCCGTTGGAGTCGTCGACACCGTCGTTGTCGTTGACCACCACGGCGTCGCCGGCCGCTGAAATGGCCAGGCCCTCGATCTTCTCCAGCACCTGGCCGCCGGGGGCTTCCAGGTCCGGCATCAGGTCCCTGACCTGCGTCTTTTCCACCACCGGGAAGCCGGGGGTGGTGCCGACGGCCGGATCGGCCAGCGGCGTCAGCCCCGCCACCGAGAAGCGGTAGATGCGCTTGATGACCGCATCCGGACCGGCCTGATTGTCACGCTCGACGACGGCAAAGGTCTGGTCATCCACCGCGGCGATCTCGGACAGCCCCACCCAGCCGCCATTGGCGGACTGCGGCGCTTCCAGCGGGTAGTAGTAGAAGGCCCAGTCGCCGCTGTGCGGGGTGAAGCGGCCGATGCGCACGTGGCCGGCCGGGTCGTCCGCCCATTCGCGCTGGAAGGCGACGAACACCGCCTCGTCCTCGCCCTGGCCGACGGCGCTCACGCCCTCGAAGCCGAACCGCACCTGGCGGCCGTTGGTGCTCGCCGGCAGCGTGTGCACGGCCTCGATGGTGCCGTCCGCGGCCACCTGCAGCAGCAGGTTCAGCGACTCGACCGGGCGGCCCGGGTCGCCCACCGTGCCAGCACCCTCCGACACCACCCAGAAGCCACCGCCGCGCCGGGTGGCGATGCCTTCCAGGTCCAGGTTGACCGTCATGTCGGCGTTGACCAGGCCGGCATCCACCGCCGCCAGCGCACCGTTGTCACGCAGCACCAGCTCGTCGCTGATGGTGGCCGGCTGGCCGTCGAGCAGGCGGTAGATGCGGCTTTTCCGGTAGAAGCTGTCGTGCACGGCGTACAGCACGCCGGCGTCGGTGAGGTCATAGGCCAGGCCCGACAACGCGCCCCAGGCAATGGGCGCACCGTCGGCCCGGTCGGCCGACACGACGGTCGGGTAGGCGGGCATGTCGGCCGCGCCATAGCGGTAGATGCTCAGCACGGAGCGGAACTTGTCGTCGCGTGCATCGTTCTCGGCCGCCGCCACGAACAGCCCGCGCTGCGGAATCGGCAGCAAGCCTTCCGGCCCGACGCCGGTCGGCAGCGCCTGGCGCAGGCTCAGCTGCTCGCCGACACCGTTCACGTCGTACACGAACACCAGGCTCGCGCGCTCGGAGCCGACGAACAGCACCCGGTCGGTGCCGTACTCGGCGAAG
>NZ_JBFJTF010000019.1:0-24242 GCF_041625615.1 Immundisolibacter sp.
ATCATCGGCGTCGAACCAGGCATATTCGTTCAGCAGGCGGATGTTCGGATTGAAGATATAGGTCGCCATCAACTGGAACACCTGCCCACGATCCATGCCGCGGGCCAGTTCATCCGCCGAGTTACCGGTCAGGATGCGCATGAAGCGCGTGCGCGACGGGTGTTCGTTGTCGACCTGCTGGTATTGCAGGCCAAGCCCCCAGTGCCGGCCACCGGCCAACGGAAAACTGCGGGTGACGCCGGCAGCCCACGCGCGCGAGTGCAGGCGCCGGTCAAGGCCGCCATCGGTGTCCATCAGCAGGTCGTCCGTGCCCTCGGACACGAACCGGGTCCAGCTGGCCCAGCCGAACCAGCGGTGGGCATGCCATTCGCCCATCAGCTGCCACCATTGATTGTCGAGCGTCACCGAATGGCCGAGCAGGCTGTTCTGCACGCGGGCGTCCAGGTTGCCGCTGTCGCGTGACCAGGAATAGCCGGCGCCGATCAGGTAGCGGAACGGCAGGTCGCGAATCTCGTATTCGTCCTCCACCGGCATGCCAAGCGGCGTCAGTGCCGCCACCACCGCATACAGCAGGTCATTGTTGTCGTTGTTGGTGCTCACGTCCGGGCCGTTGAACACACCAAGGCCGTACTGCAGGCGGTCGCCGAAGGCGCCGTCGGTGAGCGTCTCGGGCGCACCGAACTTGCCGCGCTCGATGCTGAGGCCACGCCCCCGCCCGGCGGTGCCCGGCGCCAGGAACTCCGGAAACTTCCGCTCCACACTGGCGGAAAGCTGCGGCGCCCGGCCGTAGCCCGGGATGAACTGCTGGCCGACGATGATGTCCCCCAGCGAATCGGCGAAGCCGTTGTAGCGGATCCACACGTCCAACAGCGAATCGGCATTGGCCAGGGCCGGCGTTTCGTTGGCCGCCTCGTACTGGAGATAGGCATAGAAACGGTCGTTCAGCGCCCCGCGAAAGCCGATGCGGGCGCGGCGAAACGTGAACGATGCGGTCCCGTCCAGCCCGTCACCGGCCGGCACGTAGGTGTAACGCGGCTGCAGGCGACCCCACACCCGCAGTGCCTGGGGCGGCTTCGGCAGGGCTGCCGAGACGCTTTGTGCCGGCGCCTGGGCCTGGCTTGGCGTTTCCGGGTGTGGGTCGGCGGCGGCCTGGGCACGCTCGGCCTCGCGCGCCTTCAGCTTGATGTCATGCACATCCTGCGCTGTCAGCAGTCCCTTGCGCGCGAGCGCATTCAACACCTCATCCACGTACGCATCGCCGGCGGCGGCTACCGCGGCCACCGGGGCTACCAGCAGCGCGACAGTCAGAAAGATTATTCGTTGCATTCTCGTGTCCCTGCACAGTCACAGACCGTCGCCAGCGCCGGCGACGGCACAGTCATTGCGTCCTTGGTTCAAGAAAAAACCGGCATCCGGCGCGGTTTGGGTATGACGTCCGGCGTGGGTGCCTCGGGCACCCACCCGGAACGGCGGGCTACCAGTGCGGTGGGCGCTTGGCCAGGAAGGCGTCGACGCCCTCCGCGGCCTCGGCCATGAGCAGGTTGCGCGCCATCACGGCGCCCATGTCGGCATAGGCTGTGGCTTCGTCCAGGCCAAGCTGGGCCTGCACCGCCGCCTTGCCGAGCGTGAGTACAGCCGGTGGCCGGCTGGCGATCTGCGAAGCCAGTTCACGTGTGTGGGTTTCAAGGTCGCCCGTTGGCACCACACTGTTGACCAGGCCGATACGCTGCGCGGTCTCGGCATCGATCACGTCACCGGTCAGCAACATCTGCATCGCGTGCTTGTACGCCACGTTGCGGGTGAGCGCGACCGCCGGCGTGCTGCAGAACAGGCCGATGTTCACCCCCGGAGTCGCAAAGCGGGCATGGTCACACGCAATCGCCAGGTCGCAACTGGCCACCAGTTGACAGCCGGCCGCCGTCGCCACGCCATGCACCTGGGCGATCACCGGGTGCGGGAAACGCCGCAACGCCAACATGACCTCACCGCACAGCTCGAACAACCCGCGGGCCGCCTCCTCATCCGGCAGCGCGCGCAACTCCCTCAGGTCGTGCCCGGCACAAAACGCCGGCCCGGTGCCGGCCACGATCAACACCCTCACCGCCGGATCGGCCGCCAGATCGGCCAGGGTGGACTTCAGCGTCCGCAGCAGGGCTTCGGACAGGGCATTGCGCTGGCCTGGACGATTCAGCGTGACACACACCACGCCATTGGCCTCATGTGCGACCAGCAATACCGGTTCAGCCGGTCTTGAATCGTTCATGACAGCCCTCCTCCCCAACATGCCGCGCCGTGAGCGTGGCGCGGCACAATAGTTTACCTCCGCCGCCACCGCGAAGTTGTCTGCATGACGCTCAACGAACTGCGCTATCTGGTTGCCGTGGCTCACGAACGGCATTTCGGCCGCGCCGCAGAGCGCTGCTTCGTGAGCCAGCCGACGCTGTCAGTCGCCATCCGCAAGCTCGAGGACAGCTTGGGCGTGCGCCTGTTCGAACGCCTGCCAGGACACATTCAGCCGACGCCGGTCGGCGAGCAGATCGCCGAGCAGGCCCGCCGGGTACTCGCGGACGTGGAAACCATTCGCGCGCTGGCCGCCAACGCCAAGGATCCCCTGACCGGCTCCTTTCGGCTGGGGGTCATCTTCTCGGTTGGCCCCTACCTGTTGCCGCGCCTGATCCCACGGCTGGCACAGTTGGCGCCGCGCATGCCGCTGATCATCGAAGAGAACTATACGGATGAGCTCGGCGCCCGCCTGCAACGTGGCGAACTGGACGCGGTGGTGCTGTCACTGCCGTACAAGGCGCCTGACATCGAGGTGGTGTCTTGCTATCGCGAGGAGTTCGTGGTCGTCCTGCCGCTCGGTCACCCGTGGACGCGCCAGGCCAGCATCGGTCCGGCGCAGCTGGCCGACGAGAACGTGCTGCTGCTCGGACCCAGACACTGCTTTCGTGACCAGGTGCTGGCACTGTGCCCGACGCTTTCGCACAAGGCGGGCCAGCGGCTCGAAGGCGGATCGCTGGAAACCATTCGCTACATGGTCGCCAGCGGCGCCGGCATCAGCGTGCTGCCGGTCGGAGCGCTCGGCGAGTCACCGCGCGACCGCGCGCTGCTGGCGGTGCGCCCGTTTCGGGGCAGCGCGCCGTATCGACAGGTGGCCCTGGCATCACGCAGCGACTTTTACCGACCACAGGCCGTGGACCTGCTGGCACGCGCCATCGGTGAATGCGCGCCCGCGGCCTCGGGTACCTCGTCGGCTTTGGGCTAGAATCGTCCTGGGCCGGCCATCGATAGATATTGGCTATCAGCGGCATTGGAAAAATCAACTTCCATCCTCCCCGCCGGCCCCGCTACCATCCGAAGCCGTGAGGCTGTCGCCGTTGCCGGCGGCAGCCAAGCGGATCATCAACTGCAGGAGGTCATTACATGGCTACGTTGAAGGGCAGCAAGACCGAGGACAACTTGAAGGCGGCATTTGCCGGCGAGTCCCAGGCCAACCGTCGTTACCTGTACTTCGCCAACAAGGCGGACGTGGAAGGCTACAACGACGTCTCCACCGTGTTCCGTTCCACCGCCGAGGGTGAGACCGGTCACGCCCACGGCCACCTGGAGTACCTGGAAGCCGTCGGCGACCCGGCCACCGGCCTGCCGATCGGCGGCACTGCCGAGAACCTGAAGGCGGCCATCGCCGGCGAGACGCACGAGTACAGCGACATGTACCCGGGCATGGCCAAGACGGCGCGCGACGAAGGCTTCTCCGAGATCGCCGACTGGTTCGAGACCCTGGCCAAGGCGGAGCGTTCGCACGCCAACCGCTTCCAGAAGGCTCTGGATACCCTGGGCGCCTGATCCCAGGGCGGCAGCGGGGACCGGCGACGGTCCCCGCCACCGCTACCCGATGCGCGGTGCAACGCCGCGTCGCCTTGCCGCAAGGCCGCGGTATGCCACCCGGGCACCGTGCGTTCCCCCTACCTTCCGCCGCCTCAGCCTGTACAGCAGGAGCAACCGTCATGGCCGATTCCGCATCCCGTTCACCGATCCGCGAGGGCAGCCTGGAAGCGCCGACCCGGCACGCCATCGAGTGGCAGACCGCCGAGTACTACGACGAGAACGCCCTGTTTAAGGAACTGGAGCGGGTCTACGACATCTGCCACGGCTGCCGCCGCTGCGTGAGCCTGTGCCACGCCTTCCCGACCCTGTTCGACCTGGTCGATGAATCGTCCACCATGGAAGTGGACGGCGTCGCCAAGGATGACTACTGGAAGGTCGTCGACCAGTGCTACCTGTGCGACCTGTGCTACATGACCAAGTGTCCCTACGTGCCGCCGCACGAGTGGAACGTCGACTTTCCGCATCTGATGCTGCGCGCCAAGGCGGTCAAGTTCAAAACCAAGGGCGCGTCGTTCCGTGACCGCTTCCTGACCTCCACCGACCTCACCGGCAAACTGGCCGGCATTCCCGTGGTCACCGAGTCGGTCAACGCCGTCAACCGCCTGAAACCGGCCCGTCAGGCCATGGAAAAGGTGATGGGCATCCACGCCGACGCCGTGCTGCCGCCGTTCACCACCAAGCCCCTGAAGCGGCGCTTCGCCGATCAGGCCAGCGTCAATGCCACCCTGACGCCCACCGCCGGCGCCACCACCACCGGCAAGGTCCTGCTGTTCGGCACCTGCTACGGCCACAGCCAGATGCCGGAACTGGGCGAGGACCTGGCGGCCATCTTCCGTCACAACGGCCTGCCGGTGACGCTGGCCGACGACAGCCGCTGCTGCGGCATGCCCAAACTGGAGCTTGGCGACCTCGATTCGGTCAACGCGCTCAAGGAACACAACCTGCCGGCGCTGGCGGCCTATGTGGACCAGGGCTACGACATCGTGGCGCCGGTGCCCTCCTGCGTGCTGATGTTCAAGCAGGAGCTGCGCTTGATGTTCCCGGACGACGCCGACGTGCAGAAGGTGGCCGCCCGGGTCTACGACCCGTTCGAATACCTGATCGCCCGCCACAAGGACGGCCTGCTCAAGACCGACTTCCAGCAGTCGCTGGGCAAGATTGCCTACCACCCGCCGTGCCACCTGCGGGTGCAGAACATCGGCCTCAAGACACGCGAGGTCTTTCAGCTGGTGCCGGACACCGAGGTGGTGGCCATCGAGCGCTGCGCCGGCCACGACGGCACCTACGGCGTCAAGCGCGAGACCCACGAGCTTTCCATGAAGATCGGCAGACCCGTATTCAACCGCGTGCGCGAGGCCGATCCCACCCACTACGCCAGCGACTGCCCGATCGCCTGCAAGCACATCGAGCACGGCGTCGACAGCGGCAAGCCCTCCGAGCACCCGCTGCAGTTGCTGCGCCTTGCCTACGGAATCTGAACCATGCAGAAACTGAGCCGCAACGACCTGTATTCCCTCGAACAGTACGCCGAGCAACGGCCGGCGTTCCGTGCCCGCGTCATCGAGCACAAGAAAAACCGCCACGTGCAGCTGGGACCGCACGCCACGATGGCCTTCGAGGACCGGCTGACCATCCAGTACCAGATCCAGGAGATGCTGCGCATCGAGCGTATCTTCGAGGCACGCGGCATTCAGGAGGAGCTGGACGCCTACAATCCGCTGATTCCCGACGGCCGCAACCTCAAGGCAACGTTCATGATCGAGTTCGAGGACGAGGCCGAACGCCGGCGGGCGCTGGCCGGCTTGATCGGCGTCGAGGACCGGGTCTGGCTGTGCGTGGCCGAACACGAGCGCGTGTACGCCATCGCCGACGAGGACATGGATCGCGAGGACGAGGACAAGACCGCGTCCGTGCATTTCCTGCGCTTCGAGTTCACGCCGGACATGATCGCGGCGCTGAAGTCCGGCGCGGAACTCGGCGCCGGCATCGACCACCCCAACATGACCGTCACCCTGGAACCGCTGCCGCCGGCCACGCGCCAGGCTCTGGCGGCGGATCTGGACGGCTGACGCCGGCCTCATGGAGTACCGTCCGCTTGGCCGGACCGGTCTCACTGTCTCGGCGGTGGGGCTGGGCGGCAACGTGTTCGGGCCACCACGCCAGGCGCTTGCCTCCAGCATCGCCACGGTGCATCGGGCGCTGGCGCTGGGCGTCAACTTCATTGACACCGCCTACATCTACAACGAAGGCCGCAGCGAGGAGTATCTGGGCAAGGCACTGGCCGGACGCCGCCACGAGGTGATCCTGGCCAGCAAGTGCCATCTGATGAACCTGGCCGCCGGCGAGAGCGTGGCCGGGCGCATCCGCAGCCACTGCGAGACCAGCCTGCGCCGCCTGGATACCGACTACCTGGACCTGCTGCAACTGCATTTCGCGGCGCCGCAGGTGCCGGCAGCGGAAATCCTCGACGCCTTCGCCCCCCTGGTGCGCGAGGGCAAGGTGCGGCACATCGGCCAGTGCAACTACGCCGCCTGGCGTCACGCGCAGACCAACGCCGAGGCGGATCGGCTGGATCTGCCCGGGTTCGCCACCGCCCAGCATCAGTGCAGCCTGCTGGTGCGCGGCGCTCAGCTCGAGCTGTTGCCGTTCTGCACCGCCAACGACATCGGCTTTCTGCCGTATTTCCCGCTCGCCGCCGGACTGCTGACCGGCAAGTACCAGCCAGGCACGGCACCGCCGCCAGGCAGCCGCGGCGCCGCCGGCAGCCCCACTGTCAGCCGCCTGCGCACACCCCAGGCCGAGCGCACGCTGAGCGCGCTGACGGATTTCGCCGCCGCCCGTGGCCACGGCCTGCTGGAACTCGCCTTCGCCTGGCTGCTGGCGCAGCCGGCGGTCAGCAGCGTCATCGCCGGCGCCATGAACACGGCCCAGCTCGAGTCGAACATCGCCGCCGGCCAGTGGCGCCTGGGCACCGACGAGGTCGCTGAACTCGACACGCTGCTCGGCCCGGTATCGCCGCACTGGCAAAGCGAGCCGGACCTGACCTACTTTCGCTGACCTGCGTCACCCCGCCGCCCCACCGGCGCGCCACGGCGCCCGGAAGCGCGCCGCCGGCAAGGTATGATGTCGCCCGCCCGGCGCCGCTGCGCCACGGTCGCAAGGAAGAACACATGCTCTACTGGCACTGGCTGGCGCTCGGCCTGGCGCTGCTCATGGCCGAGATGTTCCTGGCCAGCTTCTTCGTGTTCTGGTTTGGGCTCGGCGCGCTGCTGGTCGGCCTGCTGACCTGGCTTCAGCCCGACATCGGTCTGCCGGCGCAGCTGCTGGCCTGGACCGTGTCATCAGGGCTGTTCACTGGCCTTTGGTTCCGTTTCCTGCGCCCGCGCATGGCCGATCGCACCCGCGCCGGCAACGCCCGCGCGGCGGCCATCGGCGAGATCGGTCGCGTGCTGCGCACCCCGGAAGGCGAACGCCGCGGCGTGGTCCGCTTCACAACCCCCCTGCTCGGCGACGACGAGTGGGATTTCATCTGCGACGACCCGCTGGCCATCGGCGACCGGGTGGCGGTGAAGGAGTTTTCCGGCAACACGCTGATCGTCGAAAAACGCGACTAAAAACGCGCCTGTCCGCCCACCGTTTCATCCCCACTCATTCAAGGACTTCCGACATGCCCGGACTCGTCATTACCCTGTTTCTGTTGGCGCTGGTGGTGGTCACCATCGGCCTTGGCGTACGCATCGTGCCGCAGGGCAGCAAGCACGTGGTGCAGCGCCTCGGCAAGTACCACACCACGCTCAATCCGGGCCTGAACCTGATCATTCCGTATGTCGACACGGTGGCCTACAAGGTGACCACCAAGGACATCGTGATGGACGTGCCGTCACAGGAAGTCATCACCCGCGACAACGCGGTGATCATTGCCAACGCCATCGCCTACATCAACATCGTGTCGCCGGAAAAGGCGGTGTACGGCGTCGAGAACTACATCCTGGCCATCCAGAACCTGGTGCAGACCTCGCTGCGTTCCATCGTCGGCGAAATGGATCTGGACGATGCGCTGTCCTCGCGCGAGCAGATCAAGGCCAAGCTCAAGGCAGGCATCTCCGACGACATCGCCGACTGGGGCATCACGCTCAAGACGGTGGAGATTCAGGACATCAAGCCTTCGTCCACCATGCAGCACGCCATGGAAGAACAGGCCGCCGCCGAGCGCGCGCGCCGGGCCACCGTGACGCGCGCCGACGGCGAGAAGGCCGCCGCCATTCTGGAGGCCGAAGGCCGGCTGGAAGCCTCGCGGCGGGACGCCGAGGCGCATGTGGTGCTGGCCGAGGCCAGCCAGACCGCCATCCGCAAGGTGGCCGAGGCCACGCAGGCGGGCGAATTGCCGGTGGTATACCTGCTCGGCGAGAAGTACATCGAGGCCATGCGCGAAATCGCCCAGAGCCAGAACGGCAAGCTGGTGGTGCTGCCGGCCGATCTGCCCGCCGCCGTGCGCGGCATCATGGGCAGCCTCGGCCCGGCGGCACGCTGACCGGCGTTTACGTCCTGAGCTGTCGGCCTCAGGCCGGCAGCTCGGCGGTCAGGTGCGGCTGGATGGTGTCCAGCAGTGCCCGCTGCACGCGCAGCCCGCCACCGACCACGTTGCCGGTTTCCATGTATCGCTGGCCGCCGCGGATGTCGGCCACGGCGCCGCCGGCTTCCTGAATCAGCAGCACGCCGGCGGCGATGTCCCACGGCTGCAGGCCCAGCTCCCAGAAGCCATCGAACCGGCCGGCGGCAACATAGGCCAGGTCGAGCGCCGCGGAACCGGCGCGGCGAATGGCACACCCGGTTTGCGACACCGCCTTGAAGGTCTCGGTGTAGGTGTCCAGGTGCTGGTTGGACTTGAACGGAAAGCCGGTGCCGAGCACCGTGCCGGCCAGCTTGGTGGCCTGGCTCACGCGCAGGCGCCGATCGTCCAGCCGCGCGCCCTTGCCGCGCTCGGCCACGAACAGCTCGTTGCGGTTGGGGTCGTAGACCACGCCGATTTCCAGCCGCCCCTTGATCTGCAGCGCGATCGACACCGAGTACCACGGCAAGCCGTGAAGGTAGTTGGTGGTGCCGTCGAGCGGATCGATGATCCAGCGCGCGCCATGACTGCCGACGTCGCCCTGCGCACCGCCCTCCTCGCCCAGAACCGCGTGATCCGGGTAGGCCCGGCGGATGATCTCGACGATGCGTCGCTCGGCCTCGCGATCGGCTTCGCTCACGAAGTCGTTCGGACCCTTGCGCTCGACGCGCAGCTCGTGCAGGCGTTCGCCGGTGCGAAGCAGGAAATCGCCGGCGGCGCGGGCTGCGCGCACGGCTATGGTGCTCAATGGGGACATGAAAATAACTCGCTGTGGCAGGGGCCACCAGCCGCAGCAGCGGCGGCGGGCGGGAATTTTAACGCCTGCGGCGGGCCAACTCGCGGCCACCGTGCCGAGCCACGGACCGCGAGCGGGCTAAAATTCGTGCCATGAACGCCTTGTCTCACGTACGCATCGTGCTGGTGGGTACCACCCATCCCGGCAATATCGGCGCGGTTGCGCGCGCCATGCTCAACATGACCCTGCAGCGGTTGTACCTGGTGCAGCCGAAATTCTTTCCGCACGAGGACGCCACCGCCCGTGCCGCCGGCGCCGACAGCCTGCTCACGCAGGCGGTGGTGTGCGACGATCTGGCCGCCGCAGTCGCCGACTGCACGCTGGTCATCGGCGCCAGCGCGCGGGCCCGCAGCATCGAACTGCCGCCGCTGGACCCGCCCACCTGCGCCGAGCGTGTGCTGGACCATGCCGGTCGCGGCGACGTCGCGCTGGTGTTCGGCCCGGAACATTCGGGACTGAGCAACGCCGACCTGGACCTGTGCCAGCAGCGGGTATTCATCCCCAGCAACCCGGAGTTCGCCTCCCTGAACCTGGCGGCCGCCGTGCAGGTGCTGGCCTACGAGCTGTACCGTCACGTCGACCGCCCGGCCCCGGCCACCGAGCCGGCCAGCCCACCGGCCACGCGCGAGCAGGTGGAGCACCTGTTCACCCACCTGGAACAGGTGCTCGAGCAGCTGCGCTTCTTGCGCATGAGCAACCCCGAGCGCGGCATGCGGCGCCTGCGCGCGCTTGTCAACCGGGCGGCGCCGGACCAGAATGAAGTGCAGATTCTGCGCGGCATTCTCAGTGCCACCGAGCACGCCCTTGCCGCCGCCGAAGCCAAGGCCAATCCCGATGCTTGACCGTCTTCGCGAAGACATCGACTGCGTTTTCGCCCGCGATCCGGCGGCGCGCAACCGCTTCGAGGTCGCCACCACCTACCCCGGACTGCATGCGCTGTGGCTGCACCGCCTGGCGCATTGGCTGTGGGCTCGCCGGTTGCGCTGGCCGGCGCGGGTGGTCAGTTACCTGTCACGCTTTCTGACCGGCATCGAGATTCATCCGGGCGCTCGCATCGGTCGGCGCTTCTTCATCGATCACGGCATGGGTGTGGTGATCGGCGAAACCGCCGAGATCGGCGACGACTGCACGCTCTACCACGGCGTGACCCTGGGCGGCACCACCTGGGAGAAGGGCAAGCGTCATCCAACCCTGGAAGACGACGTGGTGGTCGGCGCCGGCGCCAAGATCCTCGGCCCGATCACCATGGGCAAGGGTGCGCGCGTGGGCAGCAACTCGGTGGTGGTCAAGGACGTGCCCGCCGGTTCCACCGTGGTGGGCATTCCAGGCCGGGTGGTCGGCGCCGATGCCGAGCGCCGGCGCGAGACCGCCGCCCGCATCGGTTTTGCTGCCTATGGTCTGCGCGGCGACCTGCCGGATCCGGTCGGGCGCTCACTGGACTCGGTGCTCGATCACGTCGAGGCCATCGAGGAACGCATGGCCAAGCTCATGGCTGCGTTGCAGGAACTTGGCGTCTCAACCGACACAGATGACGCAGCCGCCGCGGCACACGCCCGGCGCGACGATACCAAGGCTTGATCGCCCCGCGCGATGCCGCGCCGCCGGCCGTGACGGCGGCGGGCGCGGCCCACGCCCCTGTCTGGGTGGCCGCCGACCGGCGCCGGCGCATTCTGGCGCTGGCCCTGCCTATCATCGCCGCCATGATGTCTCAGGCGCTGCTGAACGTGGTCGACACGGCCATGGTCGGCGGGCTTGGCGACGCGGCGCTCGCGGCGGTCGGGCTTGGCAGCTTCGTGCTGTTTACCTGTCAGGCCATGATTCTCGGCCTGTCGGTGGGCGTGCAGGCGCTTTCGGCCCGCCGCAAGGGCGAGGGGCGCTGGCAGGAAACCGCCACCCCGCTCAATGCCGGCCTGCTGCTGATCGTCGTCATCGGTCCGCTGCTGGCGCTGGTCCTGTGTCTGCTGGCGCCCTGGTTCTTCCCGCTGCTGAACCCGGACCCGGCGGTCGTTGCCGGCGCCGTGCCGTATTTCCAGATCCGCATGCTGGCCGGCCCGCTGATGGCCATGAACTATGCCTTTCGTGGCTATTGGAACGGCATCGGCCAGTCGCGGCTGTACATGAGCACGTTGCTGGTCATGCACGCCAGCAACGTGCTGCTGAACTACATGTTCATCTACGGCCACTTCGGCGCGCCGGCGCTGGGCGTGTCCGGTTCGGGTCTGGGCACGGCACTCTCCGTGCTGCTGGGCACCTGCATCTACTACGGATTCGGTTGGCGCTACGCCCGCCCGGGCGGCTTTCTCAAGACCCGGCCGCACCGCGAGGACTTTGCCGTGCTGCTGCGCGTTTCGATGCCGGCGGGCCTGCAGCACGTGTCGCAGTCGGCCGCCCTGGTGGCCCTGTACTGGATCGTCGGACGCATCGGCACGGCCGAGCTGGCCGCCGCCAACGTACTGATCAACGTGATGACAGTGGTGATCCTGCCCGGCATGGGCCTGGCCATGGCAGCCGCCACCCTGGTCAGCCAGTCCCTGGGCCAGGGCGATGCCGATGCCGCCCGCCGCTGGGCGCGCGACACGCTGCGCCTGGGGCTGATCGGACTCGGGCTGCTGGCCACACCCATGGTGCTGACACCGGATTTGATCCTGGGACTGTTCATTCACAACCCGGACACCTTGGCGCTGGCCCGCTGGCCCATGCGCATCGCCGGCCTGGCCGTGGTGCTCGAGGGCGTCAAGCGGGTTTACATGCAGGTGCTGATGAGCGCCGGCGAGGGCCGGCGCGTGATGCGCGTCAGCGTCCTCACACAATGGCTTCTGTTCACGCCGGCGGCCTACCTGATCGGCCCCGTCTGGGGCCTTGGCCTGCTCGGCATCTGGCTCGGACAGGAGCTGTACCGGCTCACCCAGGTGGCGCTTTTTCACCGCTACTGGCGCCAGGGCCGGTGGGCACACATCCGCCTGTAGGCGGCGGCGCACGGCGCTGATGCGCGATTGGCCGCGCGGTGGTTATGCTTGACCCCGCCCCTGCCCTGATGATGCTCGCCCCCGTTAGCGCCCGGCAGGCCGATCCGCAAACAAGAAGCAGGAGGAGTTGACCATGGCGACCACACACACCGTCGACCCGTGTCAGGACATCGCGGGCCAGTGGCGGGTGCTGATCGACCGCAACCGCTGCGAGGGCAAGGAAGCCTGCGCCCAGGTATGCCCGGAAGGCGTGTTCAGCATTCGCCGCCTGACCGATGAGGAGTTCGAGACCCACGTGAAGGGTTTTCTGCCACGTCTGAAGGTCCGCGTGCACGGCCGCCGGCAGGCGTTCGCCGATCACGAGCAGGACTGCCGGCACTGCATGCGCTGCGTGGCGGCCTGTCCGGAGGACGCCATCACGGTCGTAGCGCGCTGACACCGGCGGAGCGCACAACGTGCCGCTGAGTGGCATTCGCGTACTCGACCTGGGCAGCATGGTGGCGGCCCCGCTGGGCGCCACGCTGCTCGGCGACATGGGTGCCGATGTCATCAAGATAGAGCCGCCCGGCGGCGAGGAAGGGCGCCGCATCGGGCCGCGACGCGGCGACGACACCGGGCTTTACGTCGGCGTCAACCGCAACAAGCGCGGCATGGAGCTGGACCTGAGCCAGCCGCACGGGCAGGACGTCCTGCGCCGCCTGGTGGCCACCGCCGACATCGTGATTCACAACGTGCGCAGCCCGGCGCGCGAGAAACTCGGCCTCGACTACGCGGCACTGGCGAAGGCGCGCGCGGACATCATCCTCGTCACCGTCAGCACCTATGGCGACAGCGGCCCCTATGCCGGGCGGCCGGGCATCGACCCCTCGGCGCAGGCGCTCGGCGGGCTCATGGCCGCCACCGGGGAACCCGACGGTCCGGCCCTGAAGGCCGGCGCCGCCGTGGCGGACGTGACCGCCGCCACCCTGGTCGCCTACAGCGCCATGCTGGCCCTGTGGGCACGCGCCCGCGACGGCCAGGGCCAGGCGGCCGAGGTGGCGCTGATCGACGGCGTGGTCCATCTTCAGAGCGTGCAGCTTGGCGAGTACCTGCTGACCGGCGAGCCGCCGCCGCGAACCGGCAACCGTAGCCCGTTCTACGCGCCATACAACACGTACACCTGCGCCGATGGCCACCAGGTGCACCTGGCGGCCTTCAACGACAAGTTCTATCGCACCCTGTGCCAGGCGCTCGACGCGCCGCAACTGGCGCACGACCCGCGCTTTGCCACCGCCACGTCACGTCTAGCCAACCGCGATGCACTCGACCTGGAGCTTGCCGCGCTGTGCGCCCGCGAGCCACGCGCTGCCTTGATGCGGCGCCTGCACAGCGCAGACGTGGTGGCGGCACCGGTTAACGATTTTCCGGCGGTGCGCGCCGACGCCCAGCTGCAGCACAACGGCATGCTGCCGGTCGTCGATCATCCCGAGCATGGCCCGTTGGTGATTCCCGGCATTCCCCTGCGCCTGGGGCGCACGACGGGAGGGATCCGTCGTCCGCCACCACGACTCGGCCAACACACCGCGGAAATACTCAACGAACTGGGCCCCCGCAACTGAGGGCCACGCTCACCTCGCCCGCGCCACCAGACCCGGCGACGGCTCCGTGTTGCCATCGCTGCCGACGCGATCCGCCAACGCCGTCAGCAACCGTTCCACCGCCTGCGCCAGCTGGTCGGCCTCGGCGACTGCCTGCGCGCTTCCGGCGCGGGCCGATTTTTCCACCTGCCGGGCGAGTTTCTCGACCTCGTGTGCCAGCAGGTTGCCGGCCAACCCCTTCAGGGCATGGGCGCTGAACGCCAGAGCACCGTAGTCCGTCTGCTGAGCCGCCACGCGCAGCGACGCCGGCGTGTCGCGGTGAGAATCGAGCGCCGTCGCGGCCAGCTTGGTCACGAAATCCTGCCGGCCCTTGTAGCGGGTCAGCAGGGCCGCCCAGTCGATCCCGCCCGTGTGCCCGGCTGGCGATGACGCCGCGGCGGCCGCCGGACGCGGTTGCCGGCCGGTGTGACGCAAGATGGCCGGCACCAGAATGTCGGCATCCACCGGTTTGGTGACGTGCTCCACCATGCCCACGGCCAGACAGCGATCACGCTCCTCGCTCAGGGCATGGGCGGTCAGGCCGATCACCGGCAGGCTGGGTGCCATCTCCAGCACCCGCCGGGTGGCCTCGTAGCCGTCCATCACCGGCATCTGCACGTCCATCAGCACCGCATCCGGGTAATCGTCGCCGCACTCGCGAAGCTTCTCGAGCAACTGCCGGCCGTGCTCGGCGAACGTCACCTCGGCACCCTCCTGGTGCAGCAGGTCTTCCAGCACGAGGCGGTTCACCTCCACGTCCTCGGCCACCAGCAGTCGCAACCCCGTCAGCCGCTTTGTCTGTGGCTCCCGCTGCGCACTGGCCTTGTTCACAGGCGCCGCCGTGGCCGACAACGGCACGCGCAATGTGAACGTGCTGCCAACCCCCAGCGCACTCTTGACGATGATCTCGCCGCCCATGTCACGGGCCAGGTTCTGGCTGATGGCAAGCCCCAGCCCGCTGCCGCCGTAGCGACGGGTGGTGGACGTGTCAGCCTGCTCGAACGGCCGGAACAGGCGCGCCGCCTGTTCGTCGGTGATTCCGATACCTGTGTCGGTGACGCGAAACAGGGTCTCGTCTCCCCGGCGCTCGACCCGCAGGGAGACCTCACCACGATCCGTGAACTTCACCGCATTGGCCAGAAGATTGACCAGAATCTGGCGCAGCCGCTGCGCATCGCCAGCGACCCAGTCCGGTAACGTGTCCGGCAGGTCGGTGACAAAGCGCAGCCCCTTGAGTTCGGCGCGCTCGCGGATGAGGCTCTCCACGTTGTCGATCAGGCTGCCCAGCGACAGCGGCTGTATATCCAGCGCCAGGCGACCGGCTTCCAGCCGCGAGAAGTCGAGGATGTCGTTGATCACGCCGAGCAGATGTTCCCCTGCCTCGCGAATGCGCACGAACGTGTCGTGCGAACGCCTGCCGGCACTGTCGCGCACGCCGATCTGCGCCAACCCCATGACGGCGTTCAGCGGCGTGCGGATCTCGTGACTCATGTTGGCGAGGAACTCGGTCTTCACCTGCGCCAGGTGCACGGCTTCGGCCCGCGCCGCCTCCAGTTCTGCCGTGCGACTTTTGACCAGCCCCTCCAGATGATGACGGTGCTTGTCCAGTTCCTCCTCAAGCGCCTTGCGTTTCGTGATGTCTTGAAAGGTCCCGACAAGCGCCGACGACCTGCCATTCACGTCACGCTGCAAGAACGCCCGGCCATTGAGCACGCGCGCGCCCGGCGGCGCGCCGACCTGGCACTCGATGTCCCGCAGCCGGGAACCGGCCACACCGTCGCGACACCAGGTGACCAGGCGGCGCCGATCCTCGCTGGCGATCGGCGCCAGGAACTGCTTCAGCGTGAGTGGACCGTCACTGGGCGCGATCCCCATCAGACGCAGCGTCTCCTCGCTGCACGTCACGATGTCGGCCACCGGATTCCATGACCAGCTGCCGATGTGCGCAATGCGTTGCGCCTCGGCCAGCGCCTGCTGTTTTTCGAGCAAGGCGTGCTCGGCCTGCTTGCGTTCGGTCACATCGGTGTAGGTACCGACCACACGCAGCGGGCGACCGTCCGACTGGCGCTCGAACACCATGCCCTGATCCAGCATCCAGCGCCACGTGCCGTCAGCCGCCCGAACCCGGTGCTCGTGCCGATACTGCGGCGTTTCGCCCCGCAGGTGACGCTCACGTGCGGCCTGGCAGCCGGCACGGTCGTCCGGATGCACCAGCGCCAGCCACCGGGCGGGAGAGCCCCCGACATCATTGCCCTGGTAACCGAGCATGGCCTTCCAGCGGTGCGAGAAGAACACCGCGTCGGTCTGCACGTTCCAGTCCCACACACCCAGGCCGGCCGTCTCCAGCGCCATCACCCAGCGCCGCTCGGCCAGACTGAGCGCCTTCTGGGACGACAGCAGGTTGTCCAGCATCTGGTTGAAGTCCTCGGACAGGACGCCGATCTCGTCATCGCGATGCGGTGTGGCGCGCAGCCCGCGTTCACCCGCCGCCACCTGATGCGCCACCACCCCCAGGTCGCGCAGCGGCGTCACCACGTGCCGCTCCAGGCCCACCCAGGCCGCCGCCACCATCACGATCAGCAACAGCAGGCCGGCGGAGGTGCTCAATGCCTGGTGCACCAGCGGCATGTATGCGGCCCGTTTCGGGATCGACACCCGCAGCCAGCCGCTGGTTTCCCTGTCGTGCACCAGGGGCACCACGGCGTGTATGCGTTGCACTCCGTCGAGACCCTCGCCTTCCAGCAGGGCCGCCCCGCGCAGTTCCGTCAGCATCGCCAGCGGCGTACCGTTGATGCTGCGCCCGATCCAGCCTTCCTTGTCGGGGTATCGCAGCACCACGTTGCCGACATGATCGACCACGCTGATGATGGCCCCGGCCGGCATGTTCGCGTGGAACAGGCGCTCGCCCAGCCACTGCAGATCCAGTGCCGCATGGCCCACCAGGCCCCGTAGCGAACTGTCCGCGTTCGCCGGCACGAAGACCGCCAGACTGGCCCCGGCGCTGCTCAGCCCCGAGGTGTAACCGCCGACCTGAGTCCGCCCGCCGACCAGTGCCCGCTCGAACCCGGCCAGTGCCCGCAGGGCGGCCGCGTTCGGGACTGCCTCGGCAGCGCACTGCACCCGGCCCCTGCGATCGAGCACCGCCAGGTTACGGTAGGCGCCACCGTCGTTGCCGCGCAGCTGCGCCAACACGTTGCCGCAGGCTTGGGCACTGCCCTGAAACAGGCTCGGCGAAGCCAGCAGGCCGGCAAGCAACCGGCCCGTGGCATCGATCCGATACTCGAGCTGCTGCGCCCGCTCGCGCGCCAGACGCTGCGCCTCGTCATGCACTTCGTTCTTGGCCGACTGGTACTGCAACCAGCCGATCGCGGAAAGCGCCACCACGACGGGCAACAGCAGGCCGGCAGCACCCTTCAGCAGCCGCCCGCGCAAGCCACCGAAACGACGCTGACCGGCGCCTACCGGTGCGGGCTTTGCATTACCGCCGCGGCGACGCCTCATATGGCCTCGTCCCCGTCATCGTCACGGTAGCGATTGGCGATGTCGCGACAGGTATCCGCCAATCCAATCAATACATCCACGATATCCGGGTCAAAGTGCCCACCGCGCCCTTCCTGAATCAGCGCGATGGCCTCCTGGTGCGTGTAGGGCTGCTTGTAGGGGCGACGCGAGATCAGCGCGTCATACACGTCCGCGACCGCCATCAGGCGCGCCGAAATGGGAATCTCATCGCCGCGAAGCCCCTGCGGATAACCGGACCCATCCCATTTTTCATGGTGACAGTGGGCGATCTCGCGTGCGTACCGAAGAAAGGAACTGCCCTGGTCCCCAAGCTCCGCTTCCGCCTGGGCCAGTGCGTCGCGCCCGTAGGTGGGGTGGCGACGCATGATCTCCCACTCCTCCGGCGTCAACTTGCCGCTCTTCAGCAAGATGGCATCCGGAATCGCGACCTTGCCCACGTCGTGCAACGGGGCGGAGCGGAACATCAGGTCAATGGTTTCATCGTTCAGTTCGTGCCGAAACCGTGGATGGTCGACGAGCGCTTGCGCCAGCACCCGCACGTAGTTCTGGGTGCGGCGAATGTGGCCACCGGTTTCGTTGTCGCGCACCTCGGTCAGCGAGCACAGTGCGGTGATGGTGGCATCCTGGGAGGCGATCACGGCCTGCTTGCTGCGCACCAGTTCTTCGGCCTGGGTCAGAATCTCACGCGTACGCTCGGCGACCAGCCGTTCGAGATTGTCGTTGCGGTCGCGCAGCTGCCGGCTGGCGCGCGCCAGGCGCAGGTGGTTGTTGACGCGGGCCAGCACGACCGGCGGCGAATACGGCTTCTGGATGAAATCCTCTGCGCCGATCGACAGCCCGTATTCCTCATCATCCGGGCTCTCCAGGCTGGTCAACAGCAACACCGGGATGTCCGCCAGCTCCTGCGACGACTTGATGCGCCGGCACACCTCGAAGCCGTCGAGGCCGGGCATCATCACGTCCAACAGCAGCAGGTCGGGCCGTTCCCCGCGCGCCAGGCGTTCGAGCGCCTGCTCGCCGTTGTTGGCGGCGTGCACGGTGTAAAGCTCGCTCAACAGGTCTTCCAGTATCAGCAGGTTATCCGGCTGATCGTCGACGATAAGAATCTGCGCGGCGGCTTGCATCGAGTGGCGATCCTGTCACGGCGTAAGCGTTTTGGCAGACGGTGGACACCCATAGGCGCTGCAAACTCGCCCGACCCAAGGCCTCGGCGCGGCTCCAGCGCGGTGGCCCCAACGAGCCCGTCCCACCGGCACATCCAGTACATCGGACGCCGTTCAGGAAAATTGAGTGAAAAACTGCGTGCGACTAGCGTTTTTTGCGATCCGGCACCCCGTTCCGTCCGAGCGGAAGGCACCGGGCACAGCCCATAAGGATAAACCGACCCGGCGCCGTCGTGAGCATCAACGCCCCGAGCCATGCCACGCGCCGAGCCATTCGGTGACGTCGGCATCCTCGACTTGCCCAAATTCCAGGTAGTACTGACCGACCGAGTGAAAGTCCTCGGGTACCAGGGCGCAGACCACCGCATCGGCATGTCCGCGCAGACGCTCCATCGCTTGTGGCGATGCGACGCCGACAGCGACAGTCACGTGCGCCGGACGTCTGGCACGCACTGCATCCAGGGCAGCGATCAGCGTTGCGCCGGTTGCCACCCCGTCGTCGACCACCACCACCGAGCGGCCGGCAGGATCGACCTGTGGCGCCCCGTACTGGGCGCGGCGCGCCGCCAGCAGCGCGCGCTGCCGTTCGACCTCGCGGGCCAGATACGCGGGCTCAAGCCAGTCGGTAACGTCCGGGTTTACGTACACGTGACCCGCCTCGTCGACGGCGCCAACCGCATACTCCGGATTGCCCGGAGCACCGAGCTTGCGCACCAGCACCAGGTCGAGGTCGCCTTCCAGCTCGGTGGCCAGGATCACGCCCATCGGTACCGCGCCGCGCGGCACCGCCAGGATCAGCGGCCGCTTGCCGCGAAGGTGCGACAAGCGCGTGGCCAGGCGCCGGGCGGCGTCTTCGCGATCCTTGAACATGACAACCTCCGCAGCGGCCATGGCCCGTGATGACGGGCCGGCGCCGGGCACACAGCCGCGGCGCCGGTAGTGGCATCCTGCGCGGGGGACTAAAGACCGGCGATGACCTCGGTCAGGATCTTCTCGCCCGCTTCGGGACCGGCGGCGTCGAGCCCTTCGGCCACCACCTCCGCGTAACGGCAGTCGATGAACTCACACAGCCAGCGCAGGTAACTGGTCTGGAAGTTCGCCTGCGGCACGTCGGCATAGCGTCCGCCGCGGGTGGTCACCAGCGTCAAGGGCTTGCCTGCGCACAGGCCCTGCGGCCCCTGGCGGGTGTAGCGGAACAGCTCGCCCGGCTGCACCACCACATCCACGTAATGCTTGACCGCATACGGCAGGCTGAAATTCCACATCGGCGCGGCGATGACCACCTCGTCGGCCGCCACGAACTGCCGCGCCCACGTGGTCACCGAATCCCAGGCCGCACGCTGCGGATCGGTCAGCTCGGCACCGGCAGCCACGCTGCCCTTGGCCTGAGCCACCGGCCCATCCACCGCGGGCAGCGTGGAGGCGAACAGGTCCACCTCCTCCACCGACAAATCGGGATTGTGTGCCCGCCGCTTGTCCAACCAGGCATTGAGCAGGCGGCGGGTGCGTGATTGATCCCCCTTGGGCGTGAACGAGACAAGGAGCATCCGGCTCATGGTCACTTCTCCGGCACCGACAGGGCGAGGAACAGCGGGTTGCCGCGGCGCTGCACCAGCATCGGTACCGCCCGCCCGGCGGGCAGCTTGTCGACCAGTTTCTTGAAATGGTCGACGTCCTTCACCTCGCTGTCACCGACCCGCAGGATCACGTCGCCGCGCGTCAGCCCGGCGCGGGCAGCCGGTCCGTCACCAACGCCCACCACCAGCACGCCGCCTTTCGGCACGTCGAGCCGGTCTCGCTGGACATCGTTCAGCTCGGTCACCGCCAACTTCAGCCGGCCACCCTGGGCACGCTCGTCGCGTGAACTGGTCGGGCCGGCCAGCTGTTCGGCATCCGGCAACTCGCCAATGACCACATTCAGCGTGCGCTGCTTGCCATCGCGCAGGACACGGACCTTGGCCTTGTCACCCACGTTGGCGTTGCCGACCAGCGGCGGCAGATCTCCGGCGTTGCTCAGCGCCGTGTCATTGAAGGACAGGATGATGTCACCGCTCCTGAGGCCCGCCTCGGCAGCCGGACTGCCGGGCGCCACGCTGGCCACCAGCGCTCCCTGCGAGCGCTTGAGCCCGAACGACTGCGCCAGGGCCGGTGTCACCGGCTGCACCGTGACACCCAGGTAACCGTGCGAGGCCTGGCCGGAGTTCTCGATCTGCTTCGCCACGCGCATCGCCACCTTGATCGGGATGGCGAACGACAGACCCATGTAGCCACCCGTGCGGCTGTAGATCTGGGAGTTGACGCCGATCACCTCCCCTTCGGCATTGAACAGCGGCCCACCGGAGTTACCCGGATTGACCGCCGCGTCGGTCTGGATGAACGGTACGTAGGCGTCGCTGGGCAGGGTGCGCCCGACAGCGCTGACGATGCCCGCGGTGGCGGTGTACTCGAGACCGAACGGCGAGCCGATGGCGAGCACCCATTCGCCGACCTCGAGCGCATCCGAGTCGCCCACCTTCACCACCGGCAGGCCCTTCTCCTTGATGCGCAGCACCGCCACGTCGGTACGCTCGTCCAGCCCACCAGTTCCGCCGGCTCCTCACGGTGATCCGACAGCTTCACCAGAATCTCGTCGGCGCCCTTGACCACGTGTGCGTTGGTCAGGATGGTGCCATCGGAGGAAATGATGAAGCCCGACCCGAGCGAGCGCGCCTGCTGCTGCGGCACCCCCCCCGGCGGCGGCCCGAAGAACCGACGGAAGAACTCGTTCATGGGGTCGTCCGGATCCATCGGCATGCCGGGAAACGGCGCTGCCTGCCGCTTCACCTTCTGCGTGGTGGAAATGTTCACCACCGCCGGACTGACGTCCTTGACCAGTTGCGTGAATTCCGGAAGCGCGGCCTGTGCGGTGCCAAAGACCGGCACTAACACCAGCGCAGCCACGAGAAAACCACGTAATGCGGACATGTAAGCTCCTTTTTTTATGGTGCTGCGCCGGCGGCGCAAGCGGGCGGCAGCTGTCAGTCGACAGCATCGCGCCGCACTGTGGCATCAGACGGCGCGCTGGGCGGATAGTTCCGCCTCACCGCCACCGCGCCGGCGCCCGTCAGCGCGAATCAGGCACCTCCAGTATGGCCATCAGACCGGCTTCGTCCAGCGTCGCGATGCCCAGCTGCGCCGCCTTGTCGGCCTTGCTGCCGGGATTGTCGCCTACCGCCACGAAATCCGTGTTCCTGGACACACTGCCGGTGACCCTGGCGCCGCGCTGTTGCAGGGCGGCGGTCAATTCCTCGCGCGAGCGCGAGAACGTGCCGGTGATGACGAAGGTCTTGCCGGCGAGTGTCGAGTCGGCCGGTTCCGGTGCCGGGGTCTCGAGCGTGATTCCGTGCTCCAGAAGCCGCTCGATCACCGATTCATTTCGCCCGTCGCCAAAGAACGTCGACAGACTTGTGATGATGTGCTCCCCGATACCGGGCAGCGGCACCGGCGCAAGCGGTTCCTTGCGGCCGCGGCGCTTGGTGTTCTCCTTCTGTATCTCCTTTTTCTCCTGCGCCAGCGCCGCCCAGTCGGCCGATCGAATCGCACCCAGGCTGTGGAAGTGGTCGGCCAGGATGCGGGCGATCTCCTCCCCCACCTGCGGAATGCCCAGCGCGAACACGAACCGCGCCAGGGTCACCTGCTTGCTGGCCTCGATCGCGGCCACCAGGTTCGCTGCCGACTTCTCGGCCATGCGCTCGAGTCCGGCGACGGTCGCGGCGTCGAGCGTGTAGATGTCCGCCACGTCGCGGACCAGGCCGCGATCCACCAGCTGCTCGATCAGCTTGTCGCCGAGGCCGTCGATGTCCATCGCGCGGCGGCTGGCAAAGTGCGCGATGCCCGCCTTCACCTGCGCCGGGCAGTGCAGCCCGCCGCTGCAGCGCGACACCGCCTCGCCGTCCAGGCGCACGATGTCCGAACCGCACACCGGACACTGCGCCGGCATCTCGAACACGCGCGCATCGACCGGCCGGCGCTCTGTCACCACGCGCACGACTTCCGGAATCACGTCGCCGGCCCGGCGCACCACCACACTGTCACCGACGCGCACATCCTTGCGTCGCAGCTCGTCCTCGTTGTGCAGCGTGGCGTTGGTCACCGTGACGCCACCGACGAACACCGGCGCCAGGCGCGCCACCGGCGTCACCGCACCGGTGCGACCGATCTGCACCTCGATGTTCTCGAGCACGGTCACCGCTTCCTCGGCCGGAAACTTGTGGGCCAGTGCCCAGCGCGGAGCGCGCGCAACGAAGCCCAGCCGCCGCTGCAAATCCAGGCGGTCCACCTTGTAGACCACGCCGTCGATGTCGTACGGCAACTCGGCGCGACGGGCGCCGAGCTCGGCGTAATAGGCCAGACAGGCGTCGATGTCGGCCACCCGCCGGCGCTGCGGACACACCGGCAGGCCAAGCAACTCCAGGGCGCTCAGCACGTCGCCGTGGCGATCCGGCAGCGTGCCTTCGACCTGGCCGTAGCCATGGCAGTAAAAGCGCAGCGGCCGGCTGGCGGTGATGCGCGGGTCGAGCTGGCGCAGGCTGCCGGCGGCGGCGTTGCGCGGATTGACGAACGGCTTGTCGCCACGTGCCGCCTGCTCCGCGTTGAGCCGCAAGAAGCCCTCACGCGGCATGTACACCTCGCCGCGCACCTCCAGCACCGCCGGGGCATCGCCGCGCAGACGCAGCGGCACGCAAGCGATGGTGCGCACGTTGGCGGTCACGTCTTCCCCGGTGCTGCCGTCACCGCGGGTGGCCGCCCGCACCAGGACGCCCTGGCGATACAGCAGGCTGATGGCCAGGCCGTCGAATTTCGGCTCGCAGTGGTAGTCCACCGCCGCCTCGCCGGCCAGCTCGCGCACGCGGCGGCCGAAATCCCGCACCGCTTCGTCGTCAAAGGCGTTGGCCAGCGACAGCATCGGCACCATGTGCCGTACCGGGGTGAATGCCGCCGACGGCGTCCCGCCGACACGCTGACTGGGCGAATCCGGCGTGACCAGCTGCGGATACTCGGCCTCCAGCGCCTGCAGTTCCTCGATCAGCCGGTCGTACTCGGCGTCCGGAATGCTCGGCGCGTCCTGCACGTAGTAGCGGTAATCGTGGTCGGCGATTTCCCGGCGCAGCGCCTGCAAGCGGGCCTGCGCGTCAGCCTGATCCATGCGGTCTCCGTGGTGTCATGTGTGCCCGCCGCTCAGGCGGTGGCCATGGCCACCGCCTCGTCCACGTCCACCGCCACCAGGCGCGACACGCCCGGCTCGGACATGGTCACGCCGGTGAGCTGGCCGGCCAGCTCCATGGTGGTCTTGTTGTGGGTGATGACGATGAACTGCACGCGCGCCGACATTTCGCGCACCAGCGCGCAGAAACGGCCGACGTTGTGGTCGTCGAGCGGCGCGTCGACCTCGTCCAGCATGCAGAACGGCGCCGGATTGAGCTCGAACAACGCGAACACCAGGGAGATCGCGGTCAGCGCCTTCTCACCGCCGGACAGCAGCTGAATCGAGCTGTTGCGCTTGCCCGGCGGGCGGGCAACGATGCCGATGCCCGCCTCCAGCAGGTTGTCGTCCAGCAGTTCCAGGCGCGCCTCGCCGCCACCGAACAGGCGCGGGAAGGTGGCCGAGAAACCGGCGTTGACCTGATCGAAGGTGGTCTTGAA
>NZ_JBFJTF010000020.1:0-24200 GCF_041625615.1 Immundisolibacter sp.
CGCAGTACCAACACCGGTTGGCACGCGGAGTGCTGGCAAAGCGGTGACCCTGAGACCAGAGCAGGAAAGCTTGCCATGACCCACACCACGTTCACGCTAGAAGTACAGCCACGCATCCCGGCCCGTCTGAGGCGCCTGGAGGAACTCGCCGGTGACCTGGTGTACTCCTGGGATCGGCGTGTGCGGGCGCTGTTCGCGCGGCTGGATGGCGGTCTGTGGCGGGCCTGTGGCCACAATCCCAAGGTGTTTCTGCGGCGCGTGTCGCAACAGGCGCTGGACGAGGCGGCCCAGGATCGCGGCTACCTGGAGGAATACAGCCGCGCGCTGTCCGGTTACGACATCTACATGCAGACGGCGGTGCGTTCGGAGCTGGTCGGCCGCTTTGATCCACAGACCGACCTGGTGGCCTATTTCTGCGCCGAGTACGGCCTGCACGAGAGCCTGCCGATCTACTCCGGTGGGCTGGGCATTCTGGCCGGCGACCACTGCAAGGCGGCCAGCGACCTGGGTCTGCCGTTCGTGGCGGTGGGGTTGCTGTACCGGCAGGGTTACTTCACGCAGGTCATCGACGGGCGCGGTCAGCAGCAGGCGGTGTATCGCCCGCACCTGATCGAGGATCTGCCGGTGACTCCGGCGCTGAACGGCGACGGCGAACCGGTGCGCGTGACCGTGCAGCTGCCCGGCCGCGATGTGTCGCTGCAGGTATGGCGCGCCAAGGTAGGGCATATCGACCTGTACCTGCTCGATTCCGATTTGCCGGACAACGCGGCCGCCGACCGGGCGCTGACCTACCAGCTGTACGGCGGTGACCGCGAGTGGCGCATGCAGCAGGAGATCGTGCTCGGCATCGGCGGCGTGCGGGCGCTGCGGGCACTCGGCCTGCGGGCCACGGTGTGGCACATCAACGAGGGCCACGCGGCGTTCCAGATTCTCGAACGCTGTCGCGAGCAGGTGGCGGAGGGCGAGAATTTCGTCGCCGCCCTGGAGCGGGTGGCGGCCAACACGGTGTTCACCACGCACACGCCGGTGGCGGCCGGGCACGACATTTTCGACGCGGGGCTGTTCGACCGGTACTTCACGGACTATGCCCGGGGCCTCGGCCTGAGCGTGGAGGCCCTGCGCACGTACGGTTACTCGCCGCAGAACGCGGGCAGTTTCAACATGACCGCGATGGCCCTGCGCGGCACGCGCTTTCACAACGGCGTCAGTCAGATTCATGGGCAGGTTGCCTCGCGCATGGAGCAGTACATCTGGCCTGATGTGCCGGCCGAGGAGAACCCGATCACCCACGTCACCAACGGTGTGCACGCCAGTACCTTCCTGGCGCAGGAGTGGTCGAACCTGTTCGACGTGCGCTTCTCGGACTGGCGCGGCTCGCTGACCGACTGCGCGTACTGGGAGTGCCTGCGCGACGTGCCGGATCACCGCTTCTGGAGTCTGCGCCAGGAACTCAAGACGCTGTTGTTGCAGGTGGTGCGGCGGCGACTGATCGCCCAGCACCGCCGGGCCGGCATGGCCGAGGCGCAGCTGCGCCGCCTGACGCGCTACCTGCGCGAGGACACCGGCGACGCGCTGGTGCTCGGCTTCGGTCGCCGTTTCGCCACCTACAAGCGCGCCACGCTGCTGTTCCAGGACCCGGAGCGGCTGGCGCGCCTGCTCGGCGACCCACAGCGGCCGGTGCTGGTGATGTTTGCCGGCAAGGCGCATCCGAACGACCAGCCCGGCCAGGAACTGATCCGCCGCATCCATGAGCTGTCGCTGCGTCCGGAGTTCATCGGCCGCATCCTGCTGCTGGAGAACTATGACGTCGCGCTGGCGCGCCGGCTGGTATCGGGTGTCGACGTGTGGCTGAACAACCCTGTCTACCCGCTGGAGGCCAGCGGTACGTCGGGCATGAAGGCGGCCATGAACGGGGTGGTCAACCTCAGCGTGCTCGACGGCTGGTGGGCCGAGGCCTACGACGGCAGCAACGGCTGGGGCATCGTGCCGCACGGCGACGACTTCGATCCGGCGTTTCGCGACCGTCAGGAAGCCAGCGACCTGTACGACCTGCTCGAGCACCAGGTCATTCCGCTGTATTTCGATCGCGGTGGCCACAGCTATTCGCCCGACTGGGTGGCCATGGCCAAGGCGTCGATGACCACCATCCTGCCGCGCTTCAACGCCGAGCGCATGGTGCTGGATTACGTGCAGCGCCTGTATGGGCCGGCGCGTGACCAGCGCCGGCGCATCGAGAGCGAGCCGGGCAGCGCGATGGCGCTGGCCGAATGGAAGCAGCACGTGCACGAACGTTGGCCGGGTGTGACGCTGGTGCCGGCGACCGGCACGGTCGGCGAGGGGCGTCGTCTGCTGGCATTCGGAGACGCCCTGGAATTGCGCGTGGACGTGGCCTTGAACGGTCTGCAGGCGGATCACGTGGTTGTGGAGTGCCTGCTGGGCGAGCAGCAGGAGGATGGCACCTTCGTGTTGCGTGACAGCCTGACGCTGACGCCCGACGCGAATCTGCCGGGGGGCGCGGTCACCTACCGCCTGGCATTGCGCCCGGGCGTCACCGGGTTGCAGCATTTCCGTATCCGCGCCTATCCGTATCACCCGCTGTTGGCGCATCGGTTCGAGACGGGATGCATGACCTGGTTGTGAGGCCGCCTCGGGCACCGGACTGACGGTGCCGGCCGGGCAGGTGTCACGGGCAGGAGGAGGTGCTCGCGATGGCGGTCGGCCTTGCCGAACTGGCGTTGGGGTTCGCCGGTGGCCTTGTGATGGCGCTCCTCGCCCCGGCGCTGCCGGCCGTCGGCTGGGCCGCGCCATGCGGCGGACTGGCCTTGTGCCTGATCGGCCTGGGGCGACGCCGGCGCTGGTTGTGGCTGCCGGCGGCCGTGCTGGTGGGTGTTGCCTACGGCTGGGTGTCGGCGCGCCAGGCGCTCGATCATCGCCTCCCGGTCGCCCTGGAGGGTCGCGATGCACTGTTGACCGGCGTTGTGGCGGACCTGCCACAGCGCGATGGAAGACGGACCCGTCTGGCGCTGGACGTTCACCGTCTGGTGGTCGACGGGTCGCCCGTGCCGGGGCCGCGACGGGTGCTGCTGAGCTGGTATGGCGAGCACCCGCCGCTGCGCGCCGGGCAGCGCTGGCAACTGCCGGTGCGTTTGAAGGCACCGCGCGGGTTCAGTAACCCGAGTGGCTTCGACTACGCGCGCTGGCTGACACAGCAGGGCATCGATGCCACCGGTTACGTGCGTGCGGGGCCGTCGTTACGGCGATTGACGGACCATCGGCTGGATGCGCCGGTTCAGCGCGTGCGGCAGCGCATCTCGGACGGACTGGGCCGGCATCTTGGCGACGATGATGCCGCGCGCCTGGTGCGCGGTTTGTCGATTGGCGTGACCGGCGCCATCAGCCCCGCTACCTGGCGCACGGTGCGCGAGACGGGCACCGCGCACCTGCTCGCCATCTCCGGTCTGCACGTGGCGCTGTCGGGGCTGTTGGCGTATGGGGTGGTGGGGCGGCTGTGGCGCGTGTGGCCAGCGGCGGCGCGCCGCGTGCCGGCGCCGCGCGCCGCGGCCGTGGCGGCGGCGCTGGCGGTGTTCGGCTACGCCGCACTGTCCGGGTTTGCCGTGCCGGCCAGACGCACGGCATTGATGTTCAGCGTGGCCGCCCTCGGCGCGGCCAGTGGCCGTGAAACCTCGGCCTGGCGGTTGTGGTTGCTGGCGGCGCTGGTGGTGCTGGTGCTGGATCCGCTGGCGGTGCTGGCCAGCGGGTTCTGGTTGTCGTTCGGCGCGGTCGGTGTGCTGCTGTGGCAGGCCATGGGGCGGCTCGCGCCGTTGCGGCCGGTCGCCGAGGCAGGTGTCGACACGCCGGCCAGTGCCTGGCGAGCCAGGTCCTTGCGCCTGGTCGGCACGATGCGGCTGCAGGCTGCCATCACACTGGCGTTGACGCCGATGACGCTGGCGTTTTTCGGTGTGCTGTCGGCCACCGCGGTGCCAGCGAATTTGCTGGCGGTACCGGCGCTTGGCCTGCTGGCGGTGCCGCTGACGCTGCTCGGCACCGCCGCTCTGCCGGTACCGTGGCTGGCCGCCCCGTTGCTGGTGGCCGCGCACGGTGTGTGCGCGGTCACGCTGGAGATCCTGCATGGCCTGGCGCAACTGGCGCCCGGCCGCCTATGGCCACCCTTGCCCGGGTGGACCTTGCTGGCCGCGGTGGTCGGCGTGCTCTTGCTGCTGGCGCCGCGCGGCCTGCCGGGGCGCTGGCTGGGTGTGGTCTGGCTGCTGCCGGCCCTGTGGTGGCGGCCCGCGGTGCCGGCAACGGGTGACTTTGCCGCCAGCGTGTTGGACGTCGGCCAGGGGTTGGCGGTGGTGGTGCGCACTCAGCGACACACCCTGGTGTATGACAGTGGGCCGCGTTACAGCGAGCGCTTCAGCGCGGGCGAGGCCATCGTGCTGCCGGAACTGGCGCGCATGGGGGCGGGGCAGGTCGACCTTCTGGTGCTCTCGCACGGTGATGCCGATCACGCCGGGGCCGCCGGTGACATCGTGGCCGGCATCGCCACCGTGCGGGTGGTGGCTGGAACGCCGGAGCAGCATGCGCTCGGGCCGGCGGTCGAGGCCTGCCGGGACGGTCTGGCATGGCAGTGGGACGACGTTAAGTTCGTGCTGTACGCGCCGGGTGCCGACATCCCCGGCGCCAGTGACAACGACCGCTCTTGCGTGCTGCTGGTCACCTCGGCGGCCGGCCAGGGGCTGCTCCTGACCGGAGACATCGAGCGCGCGGCGCAGCGCCGCCTGCTGGCCGGTGGGCCGCCGGCCGGTCCGCTGGCAGCCGTGGTGGCACCGCATCACGGCAGCCGCAGCGCACTGCACAGGCCGTTGGTCGACACCCTGGCGCCGCGCGAGGTGATTTTTTCCGCCGGCTATCGCAACCGCTTTGGACATCCGCACCCCGCCGTGTCCGCCGCCTATCAACACGCGGGCGCACGAACCTGGACCACGGCGCGAGACGGGGCGGTGCGACTGTACACACACCGCCACGGCCTGCGGGTCCTGGCGCAGCGCCACTGGCGACACCGGTGGTGGCACGGCGGGCGGTCCTGACGGTGGCCCGGAAGCCAGGCGCCGTGACCGTGCTCTCGGTTCCTGGCCGGTCATGCCGATGCTGCAAGGTGGCTGCTAAACTGCCGCGACAAACGGTGCCGGGTTGGCCGCCGTATCGCTTTCCGTCTTCATATCACCTCGGGTAACGCGCACCTTGTGGGAACTGATCAAGGCCGGTGACTGGCCGGTCATTCCGTTGGTTTTGTGCTCGATTCTGGTGCTCGGCATCGTGCTGGAGCGGGCCTGGTCGCTGCAGCGTCGACGCGTTTTGCCGGCCGGTCTGCTCGAGCAGGTGCAGCGCTGGTGCGCCGCCGGTGAGGTGGACGCGGCGCGTATCGGGGCACTGCGCCGGCACTCCGCCCTGGGCCGCGTGCTGGCGGCTGTGCTGATGCACGGCGGCGAGGATCGCCGACGCCAGCGCGAGAACGTGGAAGATACCGGGCGCCATGTGATGCTGGAGCTCGAGCGTTACCTCAACATGCTCGGCACACTGGCCACGGTGTCACCGCTGATCGGCCTGTTCGGTACCGTGATCGGCATGATCGAGACGTTCAGCGCCATCAGCCTGACGGGGCTGGGTGCGCCGGAAAAGCTCGCCGGTGGCATCGCCATTGCGCTGGTCAACACGGCATTTGGCTTGTTCGTGGCCATTCCGGCCTACATCTTCCACCGCTACTACCGTGGCCTGGTGGAGGAACTGGTGGCCGACCTCGAGCGCCAGGCCTCCGAACTGGTGGAGTTCCTGAGTCATCAGACCGCCCGCCTGAACCGAGAGCGGCAGGTGCGTCGGGCATGAATTTCCGCACCCGGCGCCGGCCGGATGACGTGGAACTGAACTTCGTGCCGCTGATCGACGTGTTGGTGGTGCTGCTGATCTTTCTGATGGTGACCACCAGCTTCAATCGCCTGGGACAACTCAAGGTGGACCTGCCGCAGGCGGCGGCCGAGGGTGCGCCGGCGAAGAGCCGCCAGATCGAACTGGCGATCAGCGCCGAGGGCAAGTACGCGGTCGATGGTGTGACGCTGGCGGCCGATACGCCGGCGGCGCTGACGGCCGCCTTGCGCCGGGTCGCGGATGGCCAGGAGGCTCCGGTGCTCGTGCTGTCGGTGGACCGGCTGACCCCGCACGAACGGGTGGTGGCGGCCATGGTCTCGGCCCGGGAGGCGGGCCTCGAGAATCTCACCTTCGCGGTGGAGACGGCAGGCACGCAGCCATGACCGCCGCGTCCGGTCCCGGCACGCGCCGGCAGGTGTATCTGCGCCTGCTCGGCTACGCACGCCCACACTGGCGGGTGTTCGGTGTGGCGCTGCTGGGCATGATTGCCGGCGCCGCCACCGACCCGGCCTTCGCGGCGCTGATGAAGCCGATGCTCGACGGCAGCTTCGTCGAGCGCGACCCACAGGTCATCCGCTGGCTGCCGGTGGTGATGGTGGGCCTGTTCGTGGTGCGTCTGGTGTGCACCTTCGTGTCCGACTTCGGCATGAACTGGGTGGCGCGGCGGGTCATCAAGGACCTGCGCACGACCATGTTCGACCAGCTGCTGCGGCTGCCGGCGAGCTTCTACGACCGCGAGGCGGCCGGCACGCTGATCTCGAAGATCACGTATGACGTGGAGATGGTGGCTGGGGCAACCAGCAGCGCGCTCACCACGCTGCTGAAGGACTCGGTCGCCGTGCTCGGGCTGCTGGGCTGGATGTTTTATCTGAACTGGAAGCTGGCGCTGATCTTCATCGTCGTCGGCCCGGCCATGGCCATGAGCATTCAGGCGGTATCGCGCCGTTTCCGGCGCCTGAGCCGGCACATTCAGTCCTCCATGGGCAGCATCACCACGGCCGCCGGCGAGGTGGTTGAAGGGCACCTGGTGACCAAGCTGTTCAACGGCCAGGATCGCGAGTCGAACAGCTTCGACCGCCTGTCCGAGCGCAACCGCCACCTGCACATGAAATGGGTGTCGGTGGACGCGTTGGGCAACGGTGTGGTGCAGCTGCTGATCGCGCTGACCATGGCCGGCATCCTGTACGCGGCCACGACCTTTGCCAACACCGAGCGCACGACGGTCGGCGGCTTCACCTCGTTCATCGTCGCGGTGACCATGTTGCAGGCGCCGGTCAAGCGGCTGACCAAGGTCAATGGCGTGCTGCAGAAGGGCATCGCGGCGGCGCGCAGCGTGTTCGATCTGATCGATGAGCAGACCGAGGCCGACACCGGCACGCGGGTGATCGAACGCGGCCGTGGCGAGATCGCCTTCGAGGGCGTCGAGTTTCGCTACGCGTCCAGCAAGAGCCCGGTGCTTCGCGGGGTGTCGCTGCATGTCGAGCCGGGCCAGCGGGTGGCGCTGGTGGGTCGCTCGGGCTCGGGCAAGACCAGTCTGGTCGGCCTGCTGCCGCGGTTCTACGAGCCACAGGCCGGACGCATCCTGGTCGACGGCATCGACATCCGCGAGCTGACGCTGGCCTCGCTGCGGGCGCAGATTGCCCTGGTCAGCCAGCAGGTGGTGCTGTTCAACGACACGGTGGCCAACAACATCGCCTATGGCCGCCGCGGAGAGGTGAGCGAGGCGGACATCGTCCGTGCCGCCGAGCAGGCCCATGCGATGGAGTTCATCCGCAACCTGCCGCAGGGCCTGGACTCGCTGGTCGGTGACAACGGTGTGCTGCTGTCCGGCGGTCAGCGGCAGCGCCTGGCCATCGCCCGCGCGCTGCTCAAGGACGCGCCGATCCTGATCCTGGACGAGGCGACCTCGGCGCTCGACAACGAGTCCGAGCGCCACATTCAGGTGGCTCTGGACGCCTTGATGCGCCACCGGACCACGCTGGTGATCGCCCATCGCCTGTCGACCATCGAGAACGCCGACCTGATTCTGGTGATGCAGGATGGCCACATCGTCGAGCACGGCCGGCACGACGATCTGCTGCACCGCGGCGGCGCCTACGCGCGCCTGCACGGTTCGCAGTTCGCCGAGCAGGCAGTCGACGTCTAGGGCGTGACGGGTCCGGCGCTGTGCCGGCGGGCTGCGGCGCGGGTCAGTGCAGCACGGTGTCCTGGTCGATCGCCACCGCCGGTGTCGGCGAGGCGTGGTGCAGGATCATGCGCCAGCCGTCGGCGGTCTGCCGGTAGACGTTGGTCGCCACCACCGGCGGTTGCGGGCCGTGGTCCTCGTCACGCAGCGTGAGCTGCTCGTGCACCACGTGCGTGGCCAGCTCCCCGTCGCGGCGCTGCAGCACGGGCACGGTATGCACGGTCAGGTGCGGGCCGGCGGCAAACATGCGCTCCCAGGCGGCGAAAATCGCGCGGTGGCCGTGCAGTTCCGGCCACATGGGATGCACGCACACCAGGTCCGGGCCATCGTCCCACACCGCCTGCATGAGTGCGGTGTCGGCGGTTTCCAGCGCCTGGTAGAACGCCGCCTCGGCGGCGTCCGGGGAATCGAAATGGGTGCTGCTCATCGGGTCCGGCATGCCTGTTGGTAAAGTTGTGGAGGCGTCAACTGGGCGCTAAAGTGCGCGTTTTCAAGTCACCGAAGGGGTCTTCCTTCGGGCCAGTGAGGAGGAACCCAACATGCCCCGCACCCTATGGTATACGCGCTGTCCAGTGGCCACGGCCTCGGGCATTGCCTTTCAGCGCAAGTCGTTCGACGCCGAGTTCGCCGGTTCGGATTTCGATGTCCGCAACATCAAGGAGCTGGGCGCGGCACAGGCCGACACCCACTTCGATCACCGCCTGGCGGACTCGTTCCGCGAAGGCGGCGCCATTCCGCCGCTGTGGGCACGCACCCGCGGTGCCGACACGGTCGCCATCGGCCTGACCTTCGTCGCCGATTCGCTGGCCACTTTCGTGCGCGCCGACGATCCGGCCACCTGCGTGCAGGACCTGGCCGGCCGCCGCCTGGGACTGCCGGTGCGCCCGTACATCCTGATCGACTTCATGAAGGTCAACGCCCACAAGGGCTTCTACTCGACCCTGCTGGCCAACGGCATGCAGGAGTCGGATGTGCAGTTCGTCGAGATGACCATTACCGACGACATGCACAGCACCATCAACGCCGACCTCAAGCAGGGCGACCGGCCGAGCCTGTACGACGCCGACGTCGACCACCTGCTGCGCGGCGAAGTCGACGCCATCTTCTGCAAGAACGCCGAAGTGGGCCTGATCGAGCGCCGCTACCAGGGCCGCATCCGCAAGGTCTACGACCTGATGACCGACCAGACCGACCGTGCGCACATGGTGAATGCCAATCCGCGCATCATCACGGTCAGCGCCGGTCTCGCCAAGGAAGCGCCGGAGGCGGTCGAACGCTACCTGCAGGTGCTGGTGCGCACGGCCAACTGGGCCTCCACCCACCCGGCCGAGGCCACCGTCACACTGGCGAAGGAGCTTGGCGTGTCCGAGGACGACATCCGCAACACCTACGAGCCCGACTTCCACAAGAAGCTGTGGCCGTCGTTCGGGCCGGAGGTGCGGCGCCTGCTGCAGGTGCAGATCGACTTCATGCAAAGTCACGGCTATCTCGGCCAGGTCGACCTCGAGCCATGGATTCAACCGCAGTTTCTGGAGCAGGCGTACCGGCGGGAAGGGCTGCCGGCGGTGGCCTGAAAACACCACACTTCAGCCCTGTAAGAAAAACCGATTAGGAGGGGACGATGACGATTGCCTATTGGTGTGTGCTGGTGCTGCTGTTCTTCCCACCGGTGCTCGGTGCGCTGGCCAAGAGCGGTGGCGGGTTCGACAACAGCCGACCGCGCGAATGCCTGGCGGCGACCACCGGCTGGCGCAAGCGGGCCGACTGGGCGCAGCAGAACGCGCTGGAGAACTTCGCCCCGTTCGCGGCGGCGGTGATCATCGGCCACCAGCTCGGCCTGGCGCAGGGCACGCTGAACATGCTGGCGTTGGCCTACGTGGCGCTGCGTGTGCTGCACGCGGTGTTCTACATCACCAACCTGGCGGCGCTGCGCTCGCTGGCCTACATCGGCGGCCTGGCCTGCATCATCGCGATTTTCGTGATGGTGGCCTGAGAGCTTGTGAATTTGTCATGCTCTCAGGGCGGCCAAGGATGGCCGGGGGCGAATCCAGCACGTAAGGGCTCGATTCGCGTGAGCACGTCCGGGCGTGTACCGGACGTGCGGCGCAAGAAATGCGCAGGACGCGCATTTCTTCACAAACCCTGAGCCGGCGAGGCGTCTGACGAGCCCGGTCGCGGCGTCACGCCGCGGCCGGGCTTTTTTGTGGGCTCAGCGCAGATCGGCCGGCAGGCGTCCGCGGTCCGGGCGTGCCAGCTCCGGCGGCAGGCGGAAAATGGCGTCCTCGGCGATGCCCACCTGCGTGCTGACCGACTCGAGCCCCAGTTCGCGCAGGCGGGCCAGCACGGCGTCCACCAGGCGCTGTGGCGTGGACGCGCCGGCGGTGATACCGATGCGGCAGTCCGCGGTGAACCAGGCCGGGTCCAGGTCGGCGGCGTCGTTGATCAGGTAGGCCGGCGTGCCGGCCCGCTCGCCGACGTCGCGCAGGCGATTGGAGTTGGAGCTGTTGCGCGCGCCGACCACCAGCAGTACGTCGATCTCGCTCAGCAGGGCCTTGACCGCGTTCTGGCGGTTCTGCGTGGCGTAACAGATGTCGTCCGTGTCGGGGCCACGGACTTCGGGGAACCGCGCCCTGAGCGCCTCGATCACGTCGCGTGTGTCGTCCAGTGACAGGGTGGTCTGCGTCACGTAGGCGACGCGGGCCGGATCTTTTACCTGCAGTGCCGCCACCTCGTGCGGTTCGCCCACCACGTGCACGCGCCCGCGCACGCGGCCGCGGGTGCCTTCTACTTCCGGGTGGCCGGCATGGCCGACGATGACCACGTCATAGTCCTGCGCCGCGTAGCGCTGGGCGCGGCCGTGTACCTTGCTGACCAGGGGGCAGGTGGCGTCGATGCTCTTCAGGCCGCGTGCCGCCGCCGCGGCCACCACGCTGTCGGCCACGCCGTGGGCGCTGAAGATGGCCCGCGCGCCGGGCGGGATCTCGTCGATGGTTTCCACGAATACCGCGCCGCGGGCACGCAGGTCGTTGACCACGTTGGGGTTGTGGACGATCTCGTGCACCACGTAGATGGGCGGACCGTACAGCTCCAGTGCGCGCTCGACGATGTCGATGGCGCGTACGACGCCGGCGCAAAAGCCGCGCGGTTCGGCGAGTGTGGCGTGCATGGCATTCCGGTACAGCAGGACAGGGCGTTTACCATACCGCACCTGCCAGTGCGTGGCGGCCCGGGTGGGTCGGGTGGCGCACTGGCCTTCGCGCCATGCCGTCCGAGACGCGCCGGGTTGTCGACCGTGCGTGAAACCCGGTGGGAGTCGAGGTGCCCGCTTCGTGCCGCGAAGCGAGGGTGTGTACCGCGCTTGAGTCAGCTGAAAAGTTCGAGGGAAGGAGCTTTTCGGTGTTTCCTTCCCAAGGAGTTCCCGTGACCAGTCTTGCCCCGGTTTTACAACAGGCCCTGCTGCCGGTGGGCAGCATCATGGGTGTGGGTCTGGTGTGGCGGCGCGTGCGCCCGGGCGGGGTGGATGCCGCGACGGCGCGGCGCGTGATCGGCGCGCTGGTGATGTACGTCTTCTATCCGGCGCTGGCGTTTCACACGGTGACGCGCGCCCAGGTGAACGCCGAGCTGATCCTGGCGCCGGCACTGACCATGTTCGCCATCGTGCTCGGCATGGGACTGGCGTTCGGGCTGTTTCGGTTGCCGCTGTTTCGCCTTACCGGCCCGGCGCAGCTGGGCGCGCTGGTGATCGCCTGCGGCCTGCCCAACATCATCTCGCTGGGCATTCCGGTGCTGCAGGCGCTGTTCGGTCCGGACGGCGCGCGCTACGCCGTCTACGCGGATATCCTGGGTATCAACCCGCTGTTCTGGTCACTGGCGCTGTGGGTGTCGGTGCGCTGCGGGTCGCACGGCGAGCAGCTGGACACCCCCTGGCAGTTCTTGCGCGTGCTGACCAAGCTGCCGCCGATCTGGGCGTTCTTGATCGGTTTCGTGCTGAACGTGACGGGTGTCGCGGTCCCGGCAGGCATCGACAAGGCGGCCGGCATGCTCGGCTACGCCACCATGCCGGCGATGCTGCTGACGGTCGGCATGTCGCTGTCCTTCGGCCATTTCCTGCGCTTTCGACGGCACGTCATCGGGGTGTCCCTGATCAAGCTGGTGCTGGTGCCGGCGGCGGTCTATGCGCTGGCGCATCCGCTGGCCGGTAGCGGCGAACTGACGGTGGCCACGACGCTGCTCATGGGCATGCCGACCATGATGGCCAGCATGATTCTGAGCGAGCGCTTTGGTCTCGATACGGAGCTGCTGGCAGCCGTGATGGTCGGTTCGACCCTGCTTTACTTCGTTACGTTGCCGTTGGGGATGGCGCTGCTACTGTAGGCGGCCGGCTTGCCAGCGGGCGCTAACATTCATTAAGGTTTGCCGTTTCGTTGCAGTGCGGAAAACCGCGCTGCATGGCCCTTACACGATGCACGGCGGGACGGACACGTGACGGACTACACGACGATCAAGCAGGTGGCGGTGCTCGGCGCCGGAAACATGGGCGCCGGCATTGCCGCGCAGGTGGCCAATGTCGGTGTGCCGGTGCTGTTGCTGGACCTGACGCGCGAGGCGGCCGAGCGTGGCAAGCAGGACCTGTTCAAGCGTCGCCCGGCCCCGCTGATGAGCCCGGCGGCGGCTGACCTGATCGAGACCGGCGGCTTCGATCAGGACCTGGAGCGGCTGGCCACCGCCGACTGGATCGTCGAGGTGGTGGTCGAGCGGCTGGACGTCAAGCAGGCGCTGTTCGAGCGGGTAGAGCAGGTGCGCCGGCCGGGGTCGATCGTCAGTTCCAACACCTCGGGCATCCGTCTGTCGGAGATCACGGCGGGATTGCCGCCGCGTTTTGCCGCTGATTTCCTGATCACGCATTTTTTCAATCCGCCGCGCTACATGGGGCTGCTGGAACTGATCGCCGGTGCGGCGACGCGCCCGGAGGCGGTGGACGCACTGCGTTCGTTCTGCACGGTGCGGCTCGGCAAGGAAGTGGTGGATGCGCGCGACACGCCGTCGTTCATCGGCAACCGCATCGGCGTGCTGGCCATGCTGGCCGGCATGCGCGCCGCGCTGGCGCACGGGCTGACCGTGGAGCAGGCCGATGCGGTGGCCGGCAAGCCGATTGGCTGGCCGGGCACCGGCGTGTTCGGTCTGCTGGACCTGGTGGGCCTGGACGTGGTGGCGGACATCGCCCGCAACATGCAAAGCCAGCTGGCGGCCGACGACCCCATGCAGCCGCTGCTGCAGTTGCCCGCGGTCATGACGACGCTGCTCGAGCGCGGGGCGGTGGGCCGGAAGGCCGGCGGCGGGTTCTACCGCATGGGCCCGGACAAACAGCGCCTGGCGCTGGACCTGGCGACGCTCGAGTACCGTCCCCAGCAGACGGTGGAGCTGGCCAGCGCCCGGGTGCGCGGCCCGGCCGAACTGCTGGCCGGTGACGATGCCGGTGCCCGCTTCGCGGCCGATCTGCTCGGTGCCACGCTGTCGTATACCGCCACCGTGGCGCCGGAGATCGCCGGTGACGTGGTCGCCATCGACACCGCCATGCGCGAGGGCTACGCCTGGCGCTGGGGGCCGTTCGAGCTGCTGGACCAGATCGGCCTGCAGCCGTTCGTGGAGCGCCTGCAGGCGGCCGGTGAGCCGGTGCCGGGCCTGCTGCGGGTGGCGCTCGACAGCGGCGATGGGCGCTTTCATCGCGAGGAAGCGGACGGCCCGCAGTATCTCGGTTACGACGGCGCCTACCACGACGTGCCGCGGCCGGCCGGCATGTTGGCGGTGGCGGACCTGCGCCGCGCCGGCAAGCCGGTGCTCGGCAATGCCTCGGCCAGTCTGTGGGACATGGGCGACGGTGTGGCATTGCTTGAATTCCACACCAAGATGAACGCCCTCGACGAGTACACGGTCGAGGCCATGGAGCTGACGCTGGACCGCGTCGGAAGGAACTTCCAGGCGCTGGTGATCGGTTCCGACGCACCGCACTTCTGCGCCGGTGCCAACCTCAAGCGCATGCTAGACGCCGCCCGCGGCGGCGACTTTGCGTTTTTGGACGGTTTCATCGAAGGCCTTCAGCACGTGCTGATGGGCTTCAAGTACGCGCCGTTCCCGGTGGTGGCCGCGCCGCGCGGGCTGGCGCTGGGCGGTGGGTGCGAGGTGCTGTTGCACAGCAATGTGCTGCAGGCGCACGCGGAACTGAACGCGGGCCTGGTGGAGCTGCGTGTGGGGCTGCTGCCGGCCGGTGGCGGTACCAAGGAAATGACCCTGCGCTACCTGCACGATGGCGTCGAGCAGGGCTTCGACCTGATCGCCGGCTCGGTGGTGTCGGCTTCGGCCGCCGACGCCCGCGCCATGCGTGTGCTGACCGATTACTGTGCGGTCACCATGCACCGCCGGCGCGTGCTGTCCGACGCCAAGGCGCTGGCCCGGCGCATGGTGGGCGCGTACGCGCCGGACAAGCCGGCGGTGGTGAGTCTGCCGGGGCCGTCCGGGCGGGCGGCGCTGGAGGCGCGCGTGGCAGCGCAGGTCGAGGCCGGTAAAATGACGGCCCATGACGCCGTGGTGGCCAGCCACATCGCCGCCGTGATGAGCGGTGGCGCCGGAGGGGAGGTGACCGAGCACGATCTGCTCAAGCTCGAGCGCGAGCATTTCCTGGAGTTGCTGCGACTGCCCCTGTCCCAGGCGCGCATGGAGCACATGCTGAACACCGGCAAGCCGCTGCGCAACTGACGACACACGAATAACGACGGAGAACCAAGGGGTCATGAGCGAGCGGGACGTAATCGAATTCGACGTGCTGATCGTCGGTGGCGGGCCGTCCGGCCTGGCCACTGCCATCCGTCTGAAGCAGCTGAATGCCGAGCTGAGCGTGTGCCTGATCGACAAGGCCTCGCAGATCGGTGCGCAGATCCTGTCCGGCGCGGTCATCGAGCCGCAGCCGCTGGACGAACTGCTGCCCGGCTGGCGCGACAATCCGCCGCCGCTGTGCGTGCCGGTGCGGCACGACGAGTTTGCCTACCTGAGCAAGACCCGCCGCATCAAGGCGCCGGTGCTGCCGCCGCAAATGAACAACCACGGCAATTTCATCGTCTCGCTGGGTGCGCTGTGCGCCTGGCTGGCGCCGCAGGCCGAGGCGCTGGGCGTGGAGGTGTTTCCCGGCTTCGCCGCCAGCGAGCCGCTGTTCGACGCGGGCGGCCAGCGGGTGATCGGCGTGCGCATCGGCGACATGGGCATCGACAAGGCGGGTCAGCCCAAGGACGGCTACACCCAGGGCATCGACATCCATGCCCGGACCACCGTGCTGGCCGAGGGCTGTCGCGGCAGTCTCGCCAAGCAGCTGATCCGGCACTTCGGCCTGGACGCCGGCGTGGACCCGCAGACCTACGGCATCGGCCTGAAGGAGCTGTGGCAGCTGCCGGCCGGTCGCAGCGATCCGGGATTGGTGCAGCACACGATTGGATGGCCACTTAAATCAGATACTTATGGCGGAAGCTTCATCTATCACCTGACAGAGGACCGGGTCGCCGTCGGCTTTGTCGTCGGGCTCGACTACCGCGACCCCAACTTCTCGCCGTTCGAGGCCTTCCAGCAGTTCAAGCACCACCCGACGGTCAAGCCGCTGCTGGAAGGCGGCAGCATCATTTCCAGCGGCGCGCGGGCGCTGGTGGAAGGCGGCCTGCAGTCCCTGCCGCGTCTGCAGATGCCGGGTGCCCTGCTGGTGGGCGATGCCGCCGGCATGATCAACGTGCCCAAGATCAAGGGCACGCACATGGCGCTGCGCAGCGGCATGCTGGCGGCCGAGCACCTGGTGGCCGAGGGCGGCGATTTCGACGCCCATTGGCGGGCCTCACCGTCGGCGGCGGAGCTGCGGCGCGTGCGCAACATCCGCCCGGGTTTCCACCGCGGCCTGTGGCTGGGCCTGGCCAATGCGGCGCTGGAGACGGCGGTTGGCGGACGCACGCCGTGGACGCTGCGCAACCACGCCGATCACAGCGCCCTGCACCGGCTGTCGGCCGGCGAGCCGCCGGTCGATTACGTCGAGCGCACACTCGAGCCGCGCGACCGGCTGGCGTCCGTGTACTTCGCCGCCACCGAGCACGACGAGGACCAGCCGGTGCACCTCAAGGTGGCCGACACCGACATCTGCGCCGGGCGCTGTACCGAGGAGTACGGCAACCCGTGCACGCGCTTTTGCCCGGCCAACGTCTACGAGATGGTCGAGGAGGACGGTCAGCGGCGTCTGCAGATCAACGCCGCCAACTGCGTGCATTGCAAGACCTGCGACATCAAGGATCCGTACCAGATCATCGACTGGGTGCCGCCGGAAGGCGGTGCCGGCCCCAACTACGTCAATCTCTAGGGCCGTTCCGATCCGCTCGGGGCGGCTGGTCCGGGGCAGGACGCCCCGGCGTGAGACGGGGAGCGTGAGCCCTCGGCTCATGGAGCGCGGCGCAGGCATGTACCGTGCCGCGTCGATCCGAAAAGCGCCGTGGGTGGCGTTTTTCAAGGTTTTCTCAGACTTGGCCGCGTGGCGGCCGTTTTTCGAGGAGAAGGCATGAAAGTCCTGGTGGGCGTGAAACGCGTGGTGGACTACAACGTCCGCATCCGCGTCAAACCCGACGGCAGCGGTGTGCTCACCGACGGCGTCAAGATGAGCATGAACCCGTTCGACGAGATCGCGGTCGAGGAGGCCATTCGCCTGCGCGAGCGCGGCGTCGCCACCGAACTGGTGGCCGTCAGCATCGGTCCGCAGGCGGTGCAGGAACAGCTGCGCACGGCGCTGGCCATGGGCATGGACCGGGCCATCCACGTGGACACCGCCGACGCGTTGCAGCCACTGGAGGCGGCGCAGGTGTTCAAGGCGCTGGCCGAGCAGGAGCAGGCCGACATTGTGCTGCTGGGCAAGCAGGCCATCGATGACGACGCCAATCAGACCGGCCAGATGCTGGCGGCGCTGTGGGGTCGCCCGCAGGCGACCTTCGCCTCCGCCATCGAGGTCAACGGCGGCACCGCCCGTGTCACGCGCGAGGTGGACGCCGGTCTTGAGGTGATCGACGTCGACCTGCCGGCGGTGCTGACCACCGACCTGCGCCTGAACGAGCCGCGCTACGTCAAGTTGCCGGAAATGATGAAAGCCAAGAAAAAGCCGCTGGACAGCAAGCCGCTGGCGGAGCTGATCGAGGGCGGCACGCCGCGTCTGGAGCTGGGGGCGGTGCGCCCGCCGGCGGCGCGTGGCGCCGGGATCAAGGTCAACAGCGTGGAAGAACTGGTGACGGAGCTGCAGGGGCGGGGGCTGATCTGATGGCCAAGGTACTGGTAATCGCCGAACACGACGGCGCCAAACTGAACTCCGGCACCGCCAAGGTGCTGGCCTGCTGCGGCGAGCTGTCGGCCGACGCCATCGACGTGCTGGTGGCCGGCAACGGTGACGGGCTCGACGCGGTGTGTGCGCAGGCGGCGGCGCTGTCGGGCGTCAGCCGCGTGCTGAAGAACGCGCGTGCCGAGAACGCGGCGCCGCTGGCCGCCATGCTGGCGCCACAGGTGGTCGATCTGGCGGGCGACTACGACTACGTGCTGGGGCCGTCCACCACGTTCGGCAAGGATCTGATGCCCCGCGTGGCGGCCCTGCTGGGCCTGCCGGCGGTGAGCGACATCATGAGCGTGCTCGGCCCGCGCCAGTTCGAGCGGCCGATCTATGCCGGCAACGCCATCCTCACGGTGAACGTGCCGGACGGCGTGAAGGTGGTCGGTACGGTGCGCGTGGCGTCCTACAAGGCGGTTGGCGAGCAGTCGCCGGCACCGGTGGAGGCCGTCGCCAGCGGCGCCGAGCTGCCGGCCCACACGCGCTTCGTGGAGTTGCGTTCCGGTGCCAAGGACCGGCCGGACCTGCAGTCCGCGACCAAGGTCGTGTCCGGTGGGCGCGGTGTTGGCAGCGGTGAGAACTTCCGTCTGATCTTCGAGCTTGCGGACAAGCTTGGTGCTGCCGCCGGTGCCTCGCGGGCGGCGGTCGATGCCGGCTTCGTGCCCAACGACATGCAGGTCGGACAGACCGGCAAGGTGGTGGCGCCGGAGTTGTACATCGCGGTGGGGATCTCGGGTGCCATCCAGCACCTGGCGGGCATCAAGGACGCCGGCACCATCGTTGCGGTCAACAAGGATCCCGACGCGCCGATCTTCGAGGTCGCGGACATCGGCCTGGTGGCCGACCTGTTCGAGGCGGTGCCGGCGCTGGTCAAGGCGCTGCCGTAGAGATGGACGCCCGTGGCGCGCGTCGCCACGGGTGCCAGATGCCGCGGCCTGCGCGGGCCTGCCCGGTCGGGGGCGTGCAGGGCGCATGCTATCCTTGCCGCCCCCCGCGACCGGTATCCAATGCCTGGGTGCGGTGGGCATAACGGTGGACGCACTCCACGGGGGGCGCGCAGAACGCCGCAGCCACGCGGTTTGCCGCGACCCAGATACGCCGGCGAAACCCAGCGCCGGGCCTAAAGGCACGTACAGGTTTTTTCAGAACTCAATGGAGATGCGCATGTCTTTGCCGCGCCGGCAACTCGCCAACGCCATCCGGGCGCTGGCCATGGACGCGGTGGAGGCCGCCAAATCCGGTCATCCGGGCATGCCGATGGGCATGGCCGACATCGCCGAGGCCTTGTGGAACGACACCCTGCGCCACAATCCGGCCGACCCGGCGTGGCCGGATCGCGACCGCTTCGTGGTGTCGAACGGTCACGGCTCGATGCTGCTGTACGCGTTGCTGCATCTGTCCGGGTACGACCTGCCGCTGGATGAACTCAAGCGCTTCCGCCAGCTGCACTCCAAGACCCCGGGGCATCCCGAGCACGGCCTGACGCCGGGCGTCGAGACCACGACCGGTCCGCTGGGGCAGGGTCTGGCCAATGCGGTTGGCATGGCGCTGGCCGAACGCCGGCTGGCGGCGGAATTCAACCGCCCGGGTCATTGCATCGTCGATCATCACACCTACGTCTTCGTCGGCGACGGCTGTCTGATGGAAGGTGTCTCGCATGAGGCCTGCTCGCTGGCCGGCACGCTGGGCCTGGGCAAGCTGGTGGTGCTGTACGACGACAACGGCATTTCCATCGACGGCCAGGTCCGCGGCTGGTTCGCCGACGACACGCCGGCGCGCTTCGCGGCCTACGGCTGGCAGGTGATCCGTGACGTCGACGGGCACGACGCCGATGCCGTGCGCGCCGCCATCGCCGAGGCACGCGCCGACACCGCGCGGCCGACCCTGATCTGCTGCCGCACGGTGATCGGCTTCGGCGCTCCGAGCAAGGCCGGCAAGGCGTCCAGCCACGGCGCGCCGCTGGGTGCGGAGGAAATCGCCGGTGCGCGCGCGGCGCTGGGCTGGCCCTGCGGCGCGTTCGAGATTCCAGCCGAGATCTACCGGGCCTGGGATGCGCGCGAGCGTGGCGCTGCACAGCAGGCCGACTGGCAGGCACGGTTCGAGCGCTATGCCGCCGCGCATCCGCAACTGGCCGCCGAATTCCAGCGTCGCATGGCCGGTGAACTGCCGGCGGACTTTGCGGCGCAGGCGAAGGCCATCGTCACGCGCTTTCAGCAGGACGCCAAGGACGTGGCCAGTCGTCAGGCGTCCCAGCTGGCGCTGGGCGCCTTCGGTCCGCTGCTGCCGGAGTTGCTGGGCGGTTCGGCCGACCTGACCGAGTCGAACCTCACGCACTGGACGGGCGCGCAGGCGCTGGACAGCGCCCAGCCGGCAGGCCAGCACCTGCACTATGGGGTGCGCGAGTTTGGCATGACCGCGATCATGAACGGCGTGGCGCTGCATGGCGGCCTGCTGCCGTACGGCGGTACCTTTCTGGTGTTCTCCGACTACGCGCGCAATGCGCTGCGCATGGGGGCACTGATGGGGCTGCGGGTGGTGCACGTGCTGACGCACGACTCGATCGGTCTCGGCGAGGACGGGCCTACCCACCAGCCGGTGGAGCACGTGGCGAGCCTGCGACTGATCCCGGGGCTGAGCGTGTGGCGGCCGTGTGATGCCGCCGAGACAGCCGTTGCCTGGTCGCAGGCCCTGCAGGCTGCGGCTCCCACCGCGCTGGCGCTGTCGCGGCAGAAGCTGCCGCATCAGGCGCGTGATGCCGCGCAGCTGACGGCGGTGGAGCGGGGCGGTTACGTACTGGCGGACGCCGCCGGTGAGCCGGACGTGATCCTGATTGCCAGCGGGTCGGAAGTGGCGCTGGCGATGGCGGCGCGCGAGCAACTGGCCGGCGAGGGTGTCGCCGCGCGCGTGGTGTCCATGCCCTGCGTGGAGCGCTTTGCCGAACAGGACCAGGCCTACCGCGACCGCGTGCTGCCGCCGGCAGTGACCGCCCGGGTGGCGGTGGAGGCCGGGGTGCCGGATCTGTGGTGGCGTTATGTCGGCAGTCGCGGCGAGGTGCTCGGCCTCCAGCGCTTTGGCGAATCGGCGCCGGCCGGGGCGCTGTTCGAGTATTTCGGATTCACTGCCCAGGCAGTGGCGGACACGGCGCGTCGGGTGCTTCGCCACCACGCGCATTCTGAATAAGATTGATTTTTTATCAAATAGTTGAAGCCGGGTCTTAAGGAGAGATAGAGATGGCGATCAAAGTAGCAATCAATGGCTATGGCCGCATCGGGCGCAACGTGCTGCGCGCCCTGTACGAGAGCGGTCGCACCGGCGAAGTGCAGATTGTGGCGATCAACGACCTCGGCGACGCCAACATCCTCGGCCACCTGACCCGTTACGACACGGCGCATGGCAAGTTCCCCGGCACGGTCGAGGTGACCGAGGGCGCCATCGTGGTCAACGGCGACCGCATCCGCGTCACCAGCGAGCGCGATCCGGCCAAGCTGCCCTGGGGCGAGCTGGGCGTGGACGTGGTGCTCGAGTGCACGGGCATCTTCACCAGCAAGGAAAAGGCCTCGGCGCACCTGAAGGCCGGCGCCCGCAAGGTGCTGATCTCCGCGCCAGGCAAGGAAGTGGACGCCACCGTCGTGTACGGCGTGAACCACAACGTGCTCAAGGCCGGCGACACGGTGGTGTCGAACGCGTCGTGCACCACCAACTGCCTGGCGCCGATGGCGCAGGTACTGCACCAGAAGTTCGGCATCAAGCAGGGTCTGATGACCACCGTGCATGCCTACACCAACGACCAGGTGCTGACCGACGTCTACCACGAGGACGTGCGCCGTGCCCGCTCGGCCACGCAGTCCATGATCCCGACCAAGACCGGCGCCGCCGCCGCGGTGGGCCTGGTGCTGCCGGAGCTCAAGGGCAAGCTGGACGGCTTTGCCATCCGCGTGCCGACCATCAACGTGTCGGTTGTGGACCTGACCTTCACCGCCGGTCGCGCGGTGACCGCGGAGGAAGTGAACGCCGCCGTGCGCGAGGCCGCCAACGGCGCGCTCAAGGGCATCCTGGCCTACACCGAGGAGCCGCTGGTGTCGGTGGACTTCAACCACAATCCGGCTTCGTCCACCTTCGACGGCACGCTGACCAAGGTCATCGACGGCACGCTGGTGAAGGTCTGCTCCTGGTACGACAACGAGTGGGGCTTCTCCAACCGCATGCTGGACACCGCCCTGGCGCTGGCCAAGGTCGGCTGAGGGCACGTCATGGCGAATGTGCTGCGCATGAGCGACCTGCCGCTGGCCGGCAAGCGGGTCATGATCCGGGCGGATCTGAACGTGCCGATCCGCGACGGCGTGATCCTGGACGACACGCGCATCCGCGCCTTCCTGCCGACGGCGCGACAGGCGCTCGATGCCGGCGCTGCCGTGCTGGTGCTCTCGCATCTGGGGCGCCCGAAGGAAGGCGCCTTCGATGCCGACGCCAGCCTGGCTCCGGTGGCCGCGCGCCTGGGTGACCTGCTCGGTTGCCCGGTGCCGTGCCTGGCCGACTGGCTGGATGGCGCCAACGTGGCCCCGGGCACCATCGCGCTGGGCGAGAACGTGCGTTTCAACGTGGGCGAGAAAAAGAACGACGACGCGCTGGCCCGGCGCATGGCCGGCCTGTGCGACGTGTTCGTGATGGACGCGTTCGGCACCGCGCACCGCGCCGAGGCCTCCACGCACGGCGTGGCGAAGTTTGCGCCGGCGGCCTGTGCGGGGCCGCTTCTGGTGGCCGAGCTGGATGCCCTGAACACCGCGCTGGCGGCGCCCAAGCGCCCGCTGGTGGCCATCGTCGGCGGGGCCAAGGTGTCGAGCAAGCTGGCGGTGCTGACCCATCTGTTGCCGCAGGTGGACCGGCTGATCGTCGGTGGCGGTATTGCCAACACCTTCCTGGTGGCGGCCGGGCACGACGTTGGCCGCTCACTGTTCGAGCCGGACCTGGTGGATACCGCACGCGACCTGCTGGCGCAGGCGCAGCAGCTTGGCCGACCCATCCCGCTGCCCAAGCGGGTGGTGGTGGCGCCGGAAATCGGTGACACCGTGCCGGCGGCAGTCAAGAACGTGGACGCGGTGGACGCGGACGAAATGATCCTGGATGTCGATGCCGGCTTTGCCCGGGAACTCGGCGACATCATCAAGGGCGCCGGCACCGTGGTGTGGAACGGCCCGCTGGGTGTGTTCGAGTACCCGGCCTTTGCCGAGGGCACCCGGCTGCTGGCGCAGGCCGTGGCGGACTCGCCGGCGTACTCCATCTGCGGCGGCGGTGAGACACTGGCCGCCATCGCCAAGTTCGGCATTGCCGACCGCGTGTCGTACATTTCCACCGGCGGCGGCGCCTTCCTGGAAGTGCTGGAAGGCAAGACCCTGCCGGCGGTGGCGGTACTCGAACAGCGCGCCGCCAACACATAACAAGCAGCGAAGAGGAGAACAGGTCATGACGCAGCGCTTTGCCGGCAAGGTTGCCATCATCACCGGCGGCGGTGCCGGCATCGGCCGGGCCATCGTCGACGAGTGGACCCGCGACGGCGGACACGCCGTCATCTGCGACATGGACCTGCACGCCGCCGAGAAGGCCGCCGCCGAGGTCGCCGCGGCCGGCGGCCAGGCGCTGCCCCTGCAGCTGGACGTGACCGACCTGGACGCCATCGGCGGCATGGTGCCGGCCACGGTCGAACGCTTCGGCGGGCTCGACGTGCTGTTCAACGTCGCCGGCAACAACATGATGAAAAACGTCGAGGAGGCCAACGACGAGGAGTGGCGCTTCATCGTCGACACCAACTTCACGTCGGTGTACCGCTGTTCGCACGTTGCCCTTCCGGAAATCAGAAAGCGCGGCGGCGGCGCCATCGTGAACATCGCCTCCACCGCCGGCATCCTGGCCGAGAACCGCTGCGCCGCGTATTCGGCCGCCAAGGCCGCGGTCATCAACCTGTCCAAGAACATGGCCATGGACTTCGCGCGCGACAACATCCGCGTCAACGCCCTGTGCCCCGGCGGCACCTGGACGCCGCGCATCCGTGGCTACATGGCGCGCTTCCCGCAGCACGAAAAGATGATGACCGAGGTCTGCGCCATGCAGCGCATGGCCGAGCCGCACGAAATCGCCAAGCCGGCCGTGTTCCTGGCCTCGGACGACGCCTCGTTCATCACCGGCGCCGCGCTGGTGGTCGACGGCGGCATGACCGCCGGCAAGCGCTTCGAGCTGTTCGACTCCATCTGAGCCGCTCATGAGCACCACCACCGACACCGCCGTGCCCGTGGTGGATCTGTCGACCTACGGCTGCCCGCTGTACTTCGTCATGGCGCGCCAGGCGCTCAGCCGCCTGGCCGACGGCGAGCGCGTGGTGTTCCTGTTCGCCGCCGGCGAATCCGCCGATCAGCTGCGCGACGGCCTGGCCGAGGACGGCCACCGCGTGCTCGCCGTAGAGCAGGGCAGCGATGGTGTGCGGGTGGAGGTGGAGAAGGGCGGGTGAGGCGCCGCCGCCGCCCAGTGCCTTACTCGATTCGTCGATGGTTATGGGGTTCGGCAAGAGCTTTTGGCGCGGCCATCGTCGACCGCAGGTCGTGTTTACCCGCCGGGTCCGCGCGCTGTTGCCATTCAAACTTGGCGTGTAACTGGTCGATAATTCAAACTAGCTTGAGGCGCTCTAGCCTGGCTTCTTGAAGCCAGGCTAGATCAGCC